>JAEDMI010000053.1 GCA_016303085.1 Acetatifactor sp. | reverse complement strand
GCATTACAATGGCTGATAATCAGACATCTGTCTCTGGCATCCCTCAGATCCGCAACCAACAGCTCGCCCAGTCTGGTCAGCGCCTTTTTCATACCGATACATTGTGACTTCTGTACAATCTTTCCTTTGCACCCGACCATGATAGGCTTGATGTTCAAGGTGGATGCCACCAGAGCTTTCACGGTAGACAGTCTCCCGTTCTTCCGAAGAGTCTCCAGATTATCCAGCACAAAATAAGTAAATATGCTGCTGCGAAACCTCTCCACCTTTTCCACAATCTCCTCAAAAGGAAGTCCTGCTGCCTCCAGTTCCATGATTTTTAAGACAATCTGAGTCTCCCCGCAGCTCGCGGATTCCGAGTCGAATACGTGAATCTCCTTGTCTCCGTACTCCTCCTGATAAAGCTTCACCGCCAGCATGGCACTGTTGTAACTTCCGCTGAGTTGTGAGGAAAGGGTGATGACATAAACTCTCTCCGCATCCGTTCCGTAGGAATCCACATATCGCTCCGGCGAGGGACAGGCAGACCTGGGACACACAGGCGACTCCGCCACCCTGCTCAGGAAATCCGCCTGATTGAAGTTTTCGTCATCCACAATATGATAGTCTCCCACAAACAGTTCCAAAGGTACCATCTGTAACCTTTTATCCTTCAACAATTCTTCCGGCAGCTCGCAACAGCTGTCCACCACAATCTTATAGCTCATAATACTCCTTCCCGCAACCGGCAAAGCTCATAAAACATCCAAAAATATTTCACAGGGTATCCATTGCCTTTTTATGTAGTTTTAATAACTACATCTATACTAGCATACCCCACACAGCTTGTAAAGCATACATGAAAAAGTTTATTTTTTCTTTATAAAACTCATTGTATACATCAAATTCATTTTATATTATACTAAAAAAGTGAGTCAGCATTCTTTACTGACCGGAATAGAGGGGATTTATGACAGCGATTCAGATTACTTCCATGAAAGACTTTATGAATAAACTTCTGGTATCGGATGCCTTCGACTGCTTTCTGCTGGAAGAGGCAGTTATCGGCACCGCCAACACCTTCTCCATAGACGGGCATATCAACAAAGAGTTCTTCTCGGGTGAAAGTACGGAGGATACATCTCCGGATGGGGTCTCCGGGAATGCACAAATCCCGGTCTCCCACCGGGAATTCCGGCCCTGGAGTGAAATAAAAGGACTGTGTTTTGACCTGATAAAGGGCAAACGCACACCCCTCTTTTTCCGTTTTGTGCTGCATCTGATGCCTGAGAAGGCTTCCGCACTCCTGAAAAGAGAGAACTGCGATGTAGAGCCGTCCCGGATAAAGGCGCTTGTTCTTACCATCCGCTATGACGGTTCAAAAGCTGTCCTCACCACCGGAACTTCCTTTTACACCTTTGTCCTTTCAAAGGAACCGGATATCATCTGGGATAAGGCGTTATTGCAGTATCTGGACGGAAAAGGAATTGAATATACAAATTGAAAACGGACAAAATGTAATCTTTTATCAGCAGTTCGGCTTTAAAGTGTTTGGCGTTCCGGAAAAGCGTTTTAGGTTCAAACAATATTGAGCCTTCATTACTTCATTTTTGATTTGAACAGAAAGCTTGCAATATAACCGAAAATTAACGCAGCTGCGGTTCCGACTGCGCCGGCCTTGAAACCGCCGGCAAAAAGGCCCAGGAATCCCTGCTCCTTCACCGCTTCCTTTACACCCTTCATCAACACATTTCCAAAGCCTAAGAGCGGCACGCTTGCTCCTGCCCCCGCAAACTCCTGAAAAGGCTCGTACCATCCGAATACACTGATGACCGCTCCCGTCACAACCAGAAGCACCATAATACGCCCCGGCATCATCTTGGTCTTCTCCATCAGAATCTGCACAAGGGCGCATATCAATCCGCCTACCCAAAAAGCATTTACATATTCCATCCCGGCATACTCCTTTACATTTCTCCCGCAGCCTGTCACCCGCTTTCCGTTACAGCTGCCGCAGTGAGGTTTTTCTTAGTTTCTGCCGCTTTTTTATTTTTATGTATTTTCTGTATCTTTCTTTTTGAAATGAAACCATTTCGCAGGCAACTGTACCAGAATCACAGCCGCAAAGACAAGAATGCAGCCCACAATCTGCCTTCCGGTCATGGTCTGGTCGGTCTTCAAAAATCCTATCTCATATGCAATCCACCCGGAAATTGTGGCAAACACGGATTCCAGACTTAACAGGAGGGCTGCCACCGTAGGATTCACCCCGTTCTGTCCCACAATCTGTAATGTGTACGCTACGCCACAGCTCAAGACCCCTGCGTAGGCAAGCGCACCCATCCCGTCCTGCAGCTGCTGCCAGGTTGGATTTTCAAACACAAGTGCTCCCCCGGTACATATGAACCCGCAAATTGCAAACTGAATACAGGAGATAATGACCCCGTCCGTTTTAGGAGAAAAATAATCCACAAACAGAATATGGGCCGTGAACACAACAGCACAGAAAAATACCAGCAAATCACCTGCGCCAAGAGCCAGACTCTCCGTCATGCACAGGAAGTACATTCCGACAGCCGCCATAACCGCACCAAACCAGACAATTCCGGTAACTCTGCGCCGGAAAAAAATCCCTGCTATAGGTACAAAAATAATATACAGAGTAGTAATAAAACCCGCTTTTCCAACCGTAGTGTACTGCAATCCGAACTGCTGCAAAGTACTGGCTACGGTGAGAGCAATACCACAGCAAATTCCTGCTTTCACAGTAACTATCCAATCGATTTTCTTCGCCTTCTCACCTTGTATTCTACGGCGAATCAAAATATAGAATAGCAGCACAAAGGCTCCAATCAGGGAGCGGACACCGTTAAAGGTAAGAGGCCCCATATAATCCATGCCCTTGCTCTGGGATACAAATGCCAGCCCCCAGATAAAAGCTGCCAGCAGTAAAAGTATACTATGCCCAAGCTTTCTGTTTTCTTTCATTTTAGGTATCTGTCCTTTCCTGCTCCTGCTGACCTTCCGAATGCCGGCAAAAACGATCTTCTTTTCAGCAAGTGCCCTGCCCGGCTATCTCGGACACAATTTCCCTCAGCATCCTGCCCTCACACTCAATTACTTTATGGGCATACTTTTCATAAAGCGGAGTCCTCTCTTCATATAAATCCTTTAGGGTTTGCCCCGGCTGAAGAGTTACTCCCCTGGCATTTAAATCTCCCAGGCGAGCTTCAATTTCCTCATAGGACAATTTCAGATATACCACGATTCCAATCTCCCGCAAATGTTCCATGGCCTCCGCTCCGTATACGGCGCTGCCGCCCGTGGCGATTACGCCTCTGTGTATTTCAAGCGAAACATTCACATCGTTCTCAATCTTCCAGAACCCCTCCACTCCGTTCTCCTCAATCAATTCATGGAGCAGCTTCCCGTATCTCTCCTGAATGACCAAATCGGAGTCCACAAAGCTGTAGCCCAGCTTCTTCGCCAACACCACGCCCACTGTACTTTTCCCGGCACCGGGCATACCGATTAAAACAATGTTATCTTTCATAATTTCCACTTTTACTTACACTTCCGCGATTACCTCAACCTCGCAAAGAACATTCTTAGGCAGTGTTTTTACCGCCACACAGCTTCTCGCAGGTTTCTCGGTGAAATAGCTTGCATATACCTCATTGAAAGCCCCAAAGTCCCCCATATCCGCTAAAAAGCAGGTGGTCTTAACCACTTTGGTATAATCCGTTCCCGCCTCAGCCAGCAGCGCACCGATATTTCTGCATACCTGGTCTGCCTGAGCTGCGATATCGGTTCCTGTGATTTCACCCGTGGCAGGATTGATGGGAATCTGACCGGATGCAAAAAGCATGCCGTTTACGATGATTCCCTGGGAATAAGGTCCGATTGCTGCAGGTGCCTTGTCTGTTGAAATTTTTCTTAACATATGCTATCTCCTTTTTCTCTGCCACCGTCACTTTTCATATGCGTCACGGTACATTATTTGCTATAATCATTTTGTCATATCCACTTCCGGTTCATCAAATTCTGCCGTCACATAAAAGCCTCTTGCATTTTCTATGACGTCCGTTACAATGCCCTCCCGGCTCGTCAACCGATACCGAAAAGGAATGTTGGCGGACATGGCGAGTGAGGGGTCAATTACATAATAATAGTTGCTGGGAAGCACGCCCTCTGTCACCGTAATTTTCTGTCCGGCTTCCAATAGACCGGGCCTTTCCATCTTAAACTCCATTCTTCTCATCTACTGTTTCACCCCGGTTAAAATATCCAAGTTCTGTCCTATTGTATCAATATGAGTTTCCTATTTCAAGCCCAATTTGCCGCTTTCCTCATTACTTCTCCATTTTCCTTCAATTTTGCATAAATATAGGTATCCTTGTCTCCTGTATACTCATAGGTCTGTACGGCTCAAGGATAGGACAAAAAAATTAACTTCTTTCATTTCATCTGATGGCTGCTCATCTTCCCGCCTTCCCACCATTCACAACTCTCTGTTCTTGTTCCGTGTGAAAATAACAATCCATTCTGAAAACACAATTTTTCACAGTATTATCTCTTTTACAAATTCTTATTTTTATGCATTAAAATACATGTCATAAACAATATAACCCTGTATGCCGGTAAGCGACCCTTCATATGTTTCCTGACACATCATGCATCGTGGTTCCGCCAACATTTGGTCACCTTTTGATGCCGTACAAAATCCCGAAACAACTCACGACACAATTCATCTTCACATAAGGTTCTGTATTCCGTTCCATACTGTTCAATCTGCCCCAGCATATAGTCTGCAAACGCTAACGCTGTTTCGGGCGCTTCCATTTTTCCATCCGAAACATAGCCTGAAAGAGCTTCACAAATCAGCTTATGAAATCTCTCAGGCAGCTGATTCAGCCCCCATTCGCCGCCTTCTTTCTTGGACAATATAAGGTTTTCCCGTAAATAAGCCAATACCCTGCACAAATTCAGGGTAATATACATAGGATTTGTCCATATGTCCTCACGGGCCTCCTCAATATCTGCCCGGATACTGTCTATGTAGTCTTCCCTGGGAACCTCCCCAAAAACCCTATCAATCTCTTCTCCGTACAAAACCTTTCCGTATTTGCGGATAATGGTAAAGTGCGCTGCCAAATCTTTATCTGTGCCTTTCATCTTTTGAACATACTCTTCCGGCTTTTCCCGGAACCAGTCTATGTGCATTTTTGAAAAATGTAATTCAAAAGGCGTCGGATAGACAAAGGGCTTGCAAAACTCTCGTTTTACAATGCTGAATTCCAAGCCTTTCGGCGGAGCCTCCTCATTGAGTTCGACCACCTTCTCCATGAACTGCTTTTTCTCCCTATCTGAGACATCATGCTCCA
Source organism: Acetatifactor sp. (assembly GCA_016303085.1). GTDB lineage: Bacteria > Bacillota > Clostridia > Lachnospirales > Lachnospiraceae > Acetatifactor. Next base: position 7,150 of record JAEDMI010000053.1, on the reverse strand, counting down.
CAACAAGCATCAAATCCAAATCGCTTTCCTTCGGGTTAAAGCAACCCATTGCCGCAGAGCCATGGAGATAAACACCCACCAAATTGTCACCCAAAATCCCCTTGCTCATCTCCGTAAAACGTGACAGCAAATCCCCGCAAATATCTCTTGAGACAAAATGGGCTATCTCTCCTTCCTCCTTCAAGATATAAGGAATCAGTTCAAGCGGATAAACCTTCAGTCCGTCTTTCAGCTTCTCAAGGGGAACCCAGCAAAAGTCCAAATCGATTCTTTCGTTATCCAATTCGTCAAATCCGTGAAACACACCATCTGACGGAATTGCACTTTCGTCCGCTAAATGCACCTTATAATAAAGGGCTATTTGATGGCACGGCTTTGTACCCCAAGGGAAAAAGATTTCTCCGACGGCAATCAGTTTATCTACTTCCACCCTTACATGCAATTCCTCCTCAAACTCTCTTTTGAGAGTATCTTCGGTACTTTCCCCGAAAGCAACATGTCCACCGATAATGGCATAATCATCATTCTTCGGCTTTTGCAGCAAAATCTTATCCTGCTGAATCAATATTCCTCCGACACGATATGAAAATACATAATCATCTGTTTTAAACAAAATATCACGTCCCATATACTCTCCCTTCAACCTTTTAAGTTTACCGCAGTGCGGCACATTCTTTTTTCTAAAAAACTTTGCGGTGGTAAAAGCACACCACTCCATGCTAAAATAACCAAAAACAAAAAGGAGGACTCTGATTTATGACTACACCCGTTCACTTTGCATAGCGCGGCTATTGCAAATAAAATAAAAATAAGTAATAGCCTGCGCATCAAGACAAGTATACTGAGGAGATGCAATGAGCTATTTGAAAAAACTGGAATATGAAATTATTCCCACAGAATCATTTTCTGTCATCCGTAACTGTTCCGGCTGCGGCACAAAGATGCACTATATCAACACAAAAAGATTTCGTGTCAATGCAAACGGCAATAAGCTGGATGTCTGGCTGATTTATCAGTGCGAGAAATGTAAGCATACACTGAATCTCACAATTTATGAAAGGCGCACCGCCGCGTCCATCCCTAAAGAAGAATATCGGCGCTTTTTAAGCAATGATGAAGAGCTGGCGGAGGAATACGGCAAAAAAATACCGTTCTTTCAAAACAATAAAGCTGAGATTGATTTTGGCTGTATTCCCTACCGTTGCATAAAGAAAAGTGAAACAGAACTCACCACGGCAGCCGGATACGAAACCCGGCTTGTCATTCAAAATCCCTACAGGCTGAAAATCCGCCCCGAGAAACAGCTTTCTGAAGTACTTGGGGTGTCTGTAAATCGTATTAGGAAACTGACAGAACAGGAAATTATCCGATTTGAAGTCATTTCAGCACAGATTATTTCCGCTTCTGCAAGAACCGGACCGACATGAAAGGAGCTGCCGCTTTCACGATTTAAAATCGTTAAGGCGACAGCCCTTTTTATATACATGCATTATTCGTTCTGCAGCTTAATCTGCTCTTCTTTTATCAGGGGATAACGTACCAGCTGCTCCCCGTCCAGATTCTCTCTGTGCATATCCACCGCAGTAATCTGATGATTATCGTAAGAGGTATAGTAGTAAATTCCCTTCGTGGCATTGCAGCAGGAAGAATAAATGGTAATCTCGTATTTGCCCTCCTCAAGTTCACAGCAACCTCTCTGTTGGTCTACCGAACCAAGGATGTGGAAAAACTGACTGACGCTCTCCTTCTCACTGTCGCCGGAAATGGAATTCATCTTCACAAATGCCACCCTGACAAAGCGAGACTGTGAGGACAAATCACCGGGCAGCCCCATAGCCCCCATACCTCTGCTGTAACGCTGCAAATCCAGCCCGGACGCAAAGCGGTTTTCCGGAGATTTTGGGGACAGATTCATATAATTGTTCAAGGCAAACAACTGTTGGTCAAATGTAGGATTATTGGTCATCACTCCCACCGGGTTATCATATACTTTGATGCCTTCCTTCACCGATTCCACAACGATGGATTCATCACGGTCTGATATTATCCAATGAAGTTGGGCCAAAGGCAGCTTTTCGCTAAAAGGAGTATTCAACAGATTGATTTTTTCAATGAGCTGTCTCGCCTCCCTGACAGTACTGCACCGGCTGAGAATCCAGGGAATAAACTCATACTGTGCAATGTTATCCTTCCCCACCACACTCTCCCTGTAAAAAGCATTTCCCACAAAATTCAGCCCCGCCATTCCCAGACCTTTCTCATTAATGGCATCATAGTACAGTGGATAATCTTCCGTCACATATGCCATACCGATGATTGCATAATGAGAGTTTATGCTTCCCTTTTCTTTAAAGTGAAAAGGAAAGTTTCTGGGGGTAATCGTCACCTCATCCCCATAAGAAAATTCATAATCCAGCGTTCTCCCGAAATAGAAGTCTTTCGTTTTATAGGTTGCTGCCGTACACATAATTCTCTTCCTTTCTGCAATTTATTTGTTTATTTTGTACTCTTGCCTGTCGCTTTATACTCCTACTGCTCTTCTTACTACAGCAGATTATTTAGCCTTCTTCAAAATCCGCCCAAATATCAGACATACCATCGTTCCGGCAAGCCCGAGGATGAACATCATAAACGCTGCTCCCGCTCCTTTTCCGGTTCCAAAGAGAACACCAAGCAATCCCTCTGCAGAGGCTGACGTCATAATCGGTTCACATCTCTTCTCCTTAATTTACGCATTCAATATATTCATAAATTCTTCACCGGTGATGGTTTCTTTCTCATACAGATACTGAGAAAGCTCATCCAGCTTTGCCCGGTTCTCCAACAGAATCTGACCTGCCTTTTCATGCTGCTTCTTTACCAGTTCCACAACCTCCCTGTCAATGGCAGTCTGTGTCTCCGCTGAGCAGCAAAGAGAGGTATCTCCGCCCAGATACTGATTGCTCACCGTTTCCATTGCCACCATATCAAAGTCCTTGCTCATACCGTACCGGGTAACCATGGCTCTTGCCAGCTTGGTAGCCTGTTCAATATCATTGGAAGCGCCCGTGGTCACAGAGCCGAAAACAACTTCCTCCGCAGCCCGTCCGCCCGTAAAGGTAGCTATCTTATTCTCTATCTCTTCCTTTGTCATCAGGTAATGGTTACCCTCGTCCACCTGCATGGTATAGCCGAGAGCACCGGAGGTTCTTGGAACTATGGTTATCTTCTGTACAGGTGCGGAATCGGTCTGTTTTGCGGCTACCAGTGCATGTCCGATTTCATGATATGCCACAATCAGCTTCTCCTTATCCGTCAAAATCGCATTCTTCTTCTGGTAACCTGCAATAACAACCTCGATACTCTCCTCTAAATCCGCCTGTGTAGCAGCATTTCTGCCGTCACGGACCGCACGGAGAGCAGCCTCATTTACAATGTTGGCAAGCTCCGCACCGGATGCACCGGACGCCATTTTCGCAATTTTACCAAAATCCACGTCCTCATACAGCTTAATCTTTTTAGCATGAACCTTCAATATTTCTTCACGCCCTTTCAAATCGGGCAGTTCCACAGGTACACGTCTGTCAAACCGTCCGGGACGCAAAAGCGCCGGGTCCAGACTCTCCGGGCGGTTGGTTGCCGCCAGGATAATCACACCGTTATTTCCTTCAAAACCGTCCATCTCAGTCAACAGCTGGTTCAAAGTCTGTTCGCGTTCGTCATTGCCGCCCAGCTGACCGTCACGCTTTTTGCCGATGGCGTCAATCTCATCAATAAATACGATACAGGGGGCTTTCTCCTTCGCCTGACTGAACAAGTCACGCACCTTGGAGGCTCCCATACCTACAAACATTTCCACAAATTCCGAACCGGACATGGAAAAAAAGGGTACATTTGCCTCACCTGCCACAGCCTTTGCAAGCATAGTCTTACCGGTTCCGGGAGGACCTACAAGCAGGATTCCCTTCGGCATAGACGCTCCGATTTCCCTGTATTTGTCAGGATTATGCAGATAATCTACAATTTCCGTCAGGTTCTCCTTCGCCTCATCCTCGCCCGCCACATCCGTAAACTTGATTCCGTCCGAAGACTTTACATATACCTTTGCGTTGCTCTTTCCCATACCAAACATCATGGAATTGCCGCCGGCCTTCTTTGCCATCTGGCGATACATCAGCTGCCCCAATACAATAAAGATAAACATCGGCAACAACCAGGAAAGAAAAATACTTAAGAGGGGAGACATCTCCTCCACAATCTCACCGGAAAATTTGGCTCCGTTCTCGTACAATCGTTCTGTCAATTCCGGATCATACACCGGACCTGTCTTATAAATATTCTTTTCATCCTTGCCCGTGAATACAATCTGATTATCCTCAATCTGTACATAACCGATTTCACCGTTGTAGGTCATCTCCATGAAGGTGCCGTAATCAACCTCCTTCACGGCGCGCTGCGCCAGCTTCGGAACAAGTAAAGAATTAATCAGAAAAATCACCAGCAATGCTATCATGTAATAAAAAATAAACGGTTTCTTATTTGGCTGCTTTACTTCCTGCATTTTCTCTCCCTCCAATTTCCTCGATATATAAATAAGCAATAAATATGTACTTTATACCTCCATATTAATAGCTATCAGGAAAAAAACAAGTAACTGTTTCTAATATTATTCCAAAAAAAGTATAAATAAAACCGCTGTCGTTTTCCGTTATGTATAAACCTGATGACCGCAAGTATGAGTTCCGGGCTGCAACACTGATTGACAGCCCTATTGATTTTAATTGTAAGTAAACGAAAGTAACTTTCACAAAATCTATCATCTTCTAAAATACCTGTATATCTGCTCCTTTCCTTACATACAATGCAACCATGAATAAACTGAAACGTTATACAATCATAGGCACAATCTTTGTTATAATTACCGGAACCATTTCACACTTCATTTACGAATGGTCGGGCAACAATTTCATACTTGGATTCTTCTTTCCCGTGAATGAATCCACATGGGAGCATATGAAATTATGCTTTTTCCCCATGCTTATCTATTCGCTATTCATGAATAAGAAACTAAAAGACGATTATCCATGTGTTGCATCGGCCTTGCTCTCAGGAATATTACTTGGCACTTTTCTAATCCCGGTTATTTTTTTCACTTATACCGGAATCCTTGGTCGCAACTATCTTCCCCTTGATATCGCAACCTTTGTTTTCAGCGTTATAATCGCATTTGTTGCTGTTTACAAGCTTACTTTGTCCTGCAAAATGAGTTCCTGCAACTCCCGGTTAGGTTTATCGGTATTCATTATGGCGGTTTGCTTTTTTGTTTTTACCTACTTACCTCCTGACATCGGACTCTTTATTGCACCGGAATGAGCATTCATACTAATCATTTCTATGGGTATTCCTGATGCAGATATATTAGCAATGTGCGGATGGGAGACGGACTATGTGATGAAAACAATTTACAGACATTCCATGATAGAAAAAGATGCAAAGAAGAAGGCTTCAGATAAGCTCATAAAAGAGCTTTTTAATTAATAATTTCGTGGGTAAATTCGTGGACAAATTTTATAATATATTTTGCCTTTAGGATATAAATACAGCTTTTACAAAACACTAAAAAATGGCGGAAATCCTTTGATTTTACAAGGGAACCGCCATTTTTTGTTATTTTCAGTTAATCGGGGTGACAGGATTCGAACCTGCGACCTCCTGGTCCCAAACCAGGCGCTCTAGCCAAGCTGAGCCACACCCCGAAACAAAGTACAGAACAACTGCACTTGCCCATTATATGACATCTTCCCTTGGGCTGTCAAGAATATTTCATCCCAACCCGCCCCTGGCTGTCATATTCTTGTGACAGTCCGCCATTATGGTAGAACTGTTACAAATATCTCATTACAAAGTGAAGTTCATTTCCCTCGTCCAGCTCCATAATCACATAGGACGGCTGACGTCCTTCCTGCCTGGGATAGGACAGGCTGCCCGGATTCACGGCAATCACATCTCCGTCCGTATCCAGTATGGGTCTGTGTGTATGTCCGTACATCACAATATCCATTCCTCTGGCGATTGCTTCCCTCTTCAGATTCTCGTTTCCCATAGATACATAATAATTATGTCCGTGGACAACCCACACCTTGTACGGTCCGATATCCAGGGTCAACTCCCTGGGCAATTCCGAAAAAAAGTCATTGTTTCCCAGAACAATATGTACGGGACATTCGGCGGCTGCCGTCAGGGCATACTCGCTTCCCTCGGCATCACCACAGTGAATCACCATGTCCGGCTTCGTTTCCTCCACCACACGAAAATAGTTTTCATTTCTCTTGTGTGTATCACTGACAATCAATACCTTCATTTTTCTTCAGTTCCTCTTTCATCAGTTGAAGTGCTTTTCCCCTGTGGCTCACCAGGTTCTTTTCTTCGCCGGTCAGTTCAGCTGTGGTCTTTTTTAATTCCGGCACATAAAATATCGGGTCATAACCGAAGCCGCCCTCACCTTTTTCCTCATATCCGATTCTTCCCTCTATGGTGGCGCGGGTAGTCAATTCACATCCTCCCGGCAATACCGCCGCTATGGCACACACAAACCTGGCGGTGCGCTTTTCTTCCGGCACCCCCTCCAGACGGCTGATTAAATTTGCATTCTTTACACTGTATGGAGTATCTTCACCCATATACCGTGCTGAATACACTCCCGGTTCCCTGTTCAGATAATCAATTTCCAGCCCGGAATCATCGGCCAGGACAATATCGTTTTTCGCATAAGCCGCCACCGCTCTGGCCTTAATCAGCGCATTTTCTTCATAGGTTGAACCGTCCTCGTCAATGTCAACATTGATATCGGCCTCCTTCATGGAGAGAATGTCCATTCCCAAATCCGCCAGTATCATCCTGATTTCCTTCATTTTCCCGGCATTTCCGGTTGCAAATATAATTCTGCTCATTTTACCTCACATTCTGCCGCTCACCGGCTCTTCCCGCTTATATTCTGCGCTGTCTCCAACACATCCACTGCCTCGGAAAGTGCACTTACGATTCCGTCTGCAAGTTTTTCCCGATAGGTTTCCTGCCCCAGCAGATACTCCTCCTTAGGATTTGACAAATACCCCAAAGAAATTTCCGTTGCCGGCATCCGCATTTTTTTCAAAATGCTCTCCTCCGCTGC
>JAEDMI010000357.1 GCA_016303085.1 Acetatifactor sp. | reverse complement strand
AAGATTATTGACATATATCCTGTCTGTGTTGCTCAGTCTCGGATTGACAGCCTGTGGCGGCGAAACTTGTCAGGAGGCAGATACCGTGACACAAGTAGGGAGCGATGAAGAATTTATCCCGGACATCAGGGACAGTGAGGAATCAGCAGTCGCCGGAGAAATCGAACAACCGCAGGAACCGGCAGACGAGTTTGCTTTTACACTTTGCTTTGCCGGTGACATCAATCTGGACGAGAACTGGTGTACCACGAAGTATATGGACGGGCAGGAGAACGGGATTTACGATTGTATTTCGGAGGAACTGGTGGAAATCATGAACGGGGCGGATGTGATGTGCCTCAACAATGAGTTTGTTTACAGTGACGGCGGTTCCCCTCTGGAAGGGAAAGCATATACCTTCCGGGCGAAGCCGGAGCGGGTGGAGGTTCTGCATCAGCTTGGCGTGGATGCCGTAACGCTGGCTAACAATCACGTTTACGATTACGGCCCCGAAGCCCTGCTGGACACCTTCTCGGTACTGGATGAGGCAAAAATCGCTTATTTCGGAGCAGGGCGGACCTTGCAGGATGCCATGGCACCGCTGTACCTGGAGGTAGGGGAAAAGACGGTTGCGCTGGTCGGAGCTTCCCGGGCAGAGAAAAATAAGATGACACCTCAGGCTACGGACAGCATGCCCGGAATCCTGAGATGTTATGATACGACACTTTACAGGGAAGCCATTGCGGAGGCAAAGGAAAACGCCGATTTCTGTATTGCCTTTGTACACTGGGGGACTGAGTACAGCTTCGATTTGGAGCAGGTGCAGCTTGACACGGGAAAGGAATATCTGGATGCCGGTGCGGATGCGGTTATCGGTGCTCATTCTCACTGTCTCCAGGGCATGGAATATTATGATGGCAAGCCGATTATATACAGTCTGGGAAACTACTGGTTCAACGGGAAGACACTGGATACCATGTTGGTGGAACTTCATATTTCGGGGGATGACGGAGGTAGCAGCATTGAGGTGCAGATTATTCCTGCGGTGCAGTCCGGAAATAAAACCGTTTATGCGTCGGAGCCGGAGGAGCGGCGACGTATATTTGATTTCCTGGAAAGTATTTCCGTAAATGTGGAAATAGCGGATGACGGAACTTTGAGGGAGGTGTCCGAATGAATATGAGTTTTGGACAGATTTGCAGGATTTACAGGGTGCATTTGTACATTCCACAGGCTATATAAAAAAGGATAGCCTGCAAATCAGGCAGCATGTGCAGGAGAGACTGGCGGAGACGAACTGCAAGCGAATTCTTGCGGTAGCCCCCGGTCTGATACTGATTGCGGTTATTTTTCTGCAGTCATTGCGTGGGTGGTTTATCTCAATGACATAGACAATTCCAAGGAAGTCTGGAAGTGTAAATTGATTCATCGGCTATTCTGGTGGCTGTGGTTTGTTGCCATGACAGGCATAGCTCTGTGCAGGGTGGAATCCGGAGAAGGATATGATTTTTTTGTCATTATCTGCATGGTTATCTGTATTATTCCCCTTCATAATTTTTGGGAATTCTGTCTTCTTATCGGTTTTACCTATGTGCTTTTCTTTTGGTCAGCGGGTCTGGCAGACAGGATGAACATAGATTACAGGGAGTTTGAGACCGTGATGTATGCGGGAATTGCACTCTTTGTAATTGGTTTTGTGGCGCAACAGTTTGAAGTGGGACTGCGAACTCTTCAGGAGTATGTTCAGGCAAGAACTTTTATTGACCCTTTGACGGGATTACTGAATCGAAGAGGGGCAAATGCAGGCCTTGAAGAGAAACTGAAAAGGAACAGAGCAGATGGAATCATGGGGATGGTGATGCTGGATATTGACTATTTTAAGAGATATAACGACTCTTTGGGGCATGATGCGGGAGATGCCTGTCTTGCGGAGGTGGCGGAGTGTCTCAGAGAGGCGACAGAAGACAAAAACGGGCTGCTTGTACGGCATGGCGGCGAGGAATTTGTGGCAATTTTTCCCGGGATGAAGGAAGAAGAACTGGCAGAACTGGCAGAAACAATCAGGAGTACCGTTTGCAAAAGAAAGATACCGGCTCCCGACTCGGCTGTGGCGGAGATAGTGACTGTCAGCGTCGGGGCGGCAACTGTTGAATTGTCGGAGTTGAAGCTGACGGGAAAAGTCGAATTGCGGTATGAGGATTTCCTGAAAAATGC
>JAEDMI010000052.1 GCA_016303085.1 Acetatifactor sp. | reverse complement strand
ATTATCGTTGGGGTAAAGCACCTCCACGATATTCCTTGCCAGATTCTCCTGTTCCACCGCCTTGCGGTAATCTCCCTTGTCGAAGGAATCCAGCTGAAAGCCTTCCACAGGCTCCGCATCCCAGATGCGCAGGGTGTTTACAATGCCGTTCCCATAGCCCACAATGGGGAAATCAAAGGGAATGGCTCTCACCGCCTGATAATCCTCCTGTACAAAATGGCTGTGTCCGTACTCGTCGCTGTATATGGAGACGTGTCCGCCGAATTTTACTACCTTTGCATACTCAGGTCTGCGCAGTTCAAAGGGATTGCCGTTCTCCAGCCAGTTGTCCGGCACCTCCACCTGATAACCGTCCTTAATCTGTTGCTTAAACATTCCGTAACGATAGCGGATACCGCAGCCGTAAGCAGGATATCCCAGAGTTGCCAGAGAATCCAGGAAGCAGGCTGCCAACCGTCCTAAGCCCCCGTTTCCCAGCGCTGCGTCAGGCTCCTGATCTTCCACCATGTTTAAATCAAGCCCCAGCTCCTCCAACGCTTCCTTCACGGGCGCATAAGCCTGCAAATTGATGATATTGTTTCCCAGAGCACGCCCCATCAGAAATTCCATGGACATATAATAGACCATTTTGGGGTCCTGTTTCTCATATGCTTTCTGGGTTTCAATCCAGTTGTCCATTATCCGGTCCTTGATTGCAAGGGACACAGCCTGGAACACCTGCTGGGGTGTGGCCTCCTCCAAATCTTTGCGATACAGGGTTTTCACATTATAGACTACACTTCTCTTAAAGAGCTCTTTGTCGAATTTCGGCTTTTCTGTCTGCTTTTCCGCTTTTTGTAATGTTCCCTTCATGTTGTCATTCTTCCTTTCAGCCAATTTTCTCCACAGCAATGACTACCTTTTCTCCGTTTACGTTCCATTCCTTTACCACGTCAAAGTTCTTACCGCTTGTCAGTTCTTCCGCCAGCACCTTGCCGCTGATTGCCTCCGCATTCTTCTGAGCCAGTGCCGCCAGCTTTTCGTTGCCGTTTAAGGAGACTCTGATGTGGTCCATCACCTCAAAGCCCGCGTCCTTACGCATAGTCTGAATCTTACTGATGATTTCATAGACGAAGCCTTCCTCAATCAACTCTTCCGTCAGGTTGGTATCCAGGACTACCGTCATCTTATTGTCCTCCTGGGATACATAGCCTTCCTTCTGTGCCATATCGATAAGAAGGTCATCTCTGGTAAGCTCCACGGGGACACCGTCCACGTCGAAGGTCAGCTTTCCGTTGACATTCAGGTCATCCATAGCGGCATTGCCGTCCAAAGATGCCAGTGTCTTCTGGATTCCACCCAGCTGCTTGCCATACTTGGGGCCGACCGTACGGAGCTGGGGTTTAAAGGTGTAGGAGGTAAAGTCTCTTATATCATCGGTAAATATGACCTCCTTGACATTCAATTCGTCCTCAATGATATCCGTGTAGAAGTCATCCAGTTTGAAATCCGCTTTGATGTACATTCTGCTGATAGGCTGACGGTTCTTGATGGCTGCATCGTTACGGCAGGCACGGCCCATGACAACCGCATCCAGAACATCCTCCATGTCTTCCTCCAGTTTCTTGTCTATATATGCAGTCTCCACAACGGGGAAATCGCAGAGGTGGATGCTCTCGGGGGCATTTGCGTCAATGCTGCGTACCAGATTCTGATAGATATCCTCTGTCATAAAGGGAATCATGGGTGCAGCAGCCTTGGAGATAGTCACGAGAGCGGTATACAGAGTCATATAAGCATTGATTTTGTCCTGCTCCATGCCCTTTGCCCAGAAGCGCTCACGGCTTCGGCGCACATACCAGTTGCTCATCTCATCCACAAAGTCCTGCAATGCTTTTGCAGCCTCGGGAATGCGGTACTTGTCAAGGTTGTCATCCACCTCGCCCACCACGGTGTTCAGTCTGGACAGAAGCCACTTATCCATAACCGGCAGTTTCTCATATTCCAGCTGATATTTGGTGGCATCAAAATTGTCAATGTTGGCATACAGAACAAAAAATGCGTAGGTGTTCCACAGGGTTCCCATGAACTTGCGCTGTCCCTCCATCACAGCCTTACCGGAGAAGCGCTTGGGCAGCCAGGGCGCGGAGCTGGTGTAAAAATACCATCTGATAGCATCTGCGCCGTACTCCTGCAGTGCCTCAAAGGGATCTACCGCATTGCCCTTGGATTTACTCATCTTCTGTCCGTTTTCATCCTGCACATGTCCCAGCACGATAACGTTCTCGTAAGGTGCCTTGTTGAACAGCAGGGTAGACTCCGCAAGCAGGGAATAGAACCAGCCTCTGGTCTGATCTACCGCCTCGGAAATAAACTTTGCGGGGAACTGTTGCTCAAACAGTTCCTTGTTTTCAAAAGGATAATGATGCTGTGCAAAAGGCATTGCACCGGAGTCAAACCAACAGTCAATTACCTCGGGCACACGATGCATGGTTTTTCCGCACTCAGGGCAGGGAATTGTGATGGCATCGATGTAAGGGCGGTGCAGTTCCACCGTCTTTGCCTCCTCGTTGCCGCTTAAGGTATACAGTTCCTCACGGCTACCCACGGAGTGGAGATGTCCGCACTCACACTCCCATACATTCAAGGGAGTACCCCAGTAACGGTTGCGGGAAACACCCCAGTCCTGAATGTTCTCCAGCCAGTTGCCGAAACGTCCCTCTCCGATGGAAGCGGGAATCCAGTTGATTGTCTTATTGTTGCGAACCAGGTCATCGCGAACAGCAGTCATCTTGATGAACCAGGATTCTCTCGCATAGTAAATCAGAGGTGTATCACATCTCCAACAGAAGGGATAATCATGCTCAAACTTGGGTGCAGCGAACAATTTTCCCTCTGCCTCCAAATCCTTCAGTACCTCCGGGTCCGCATCCTTCACAAACTTGCCCGCGTAGGGAGTCTCCTCCGTCAGGTCTCCCTTTCCGTCCACAAACTGTACAAAAGGCAGATTATAGTTTCTTCCGATACGGGAGTCATCCTCACCGAAAGCGGGAGCAATGTGTACGATACCTGTACCGTCTGACATTGTGACATAATTATCACAGGTTACAAAGTGCGCCTTCTTTTTCTGCTTTGCCGCAGCTTCACCTGCACAGGTAAACAGAGGCTCATACTCTCTGTATTCCAAATCCTTGCCCAGATAAGTCTCCAGCACCTCGTATGCGGGCTTTCCCTCCTCTGCCAGTCCGCCGAGAACAGTGTCAAGCAGAGCCTGTGCCATATAATAGGTGCGTCCGTCAGCAGCCTTCACCTTACAGTACGTCTCCTCCGGGTTTACACAGAGCGCAACGTTGGAGGGCAAAGTCCAGGGAGTTGTAGTCCAGGCCAGGAAGTAAGCATCCTCGCCCACACACTTAAATCTGACAATGGCGGAACGCTCCTTTACGGCTTTATAGCCCTGTGCCACCTCGTGACTGGACAGGGGAGTACCGCAGCGGGGGCAGTAGGGAACAATCTTAAAGCCCTTGTAAAGCAGTCCCTTATCCCAGATAGTCTTCAGAGCCCACCATTCAGATTCAATAAAATTGTCATCGTAGGTGACATAGGGATTATCCATATCCGCCCAGAAGCCCACCGTGGCGGAGAAATCCTCCCACATGCCTTTATATTTCCAGACACTCTCCTTACATTTATCAATAAAGGGAGCAAGACCGTATTCTTCAATCTGTTCCTTGCCGTCCAGCCCCAGAAGTTTCTCCACCTCCAGCTCAACAGGCAATCCGTGTGTATCCCAGCCCGCCTTTCTGGGCACCATACAGCCCTTCATGGTGCGGTATCTGGGAATCATATCCTTGATGGTACGGGTCTCCACATGACCGATATGAGGCTTTCCGTTTGCCGTGGGCGGGCCGTCATAAAAGGTGTATGTGGGCCCCTCCTTTCTGCTGTCGATACTCTTCCTGAAGATGTCATTGTCCTTCCAGAACTTCTCCACCGCTTTCTCACGGTCCACAAAGTTCAGATTCGTGTCAACCTGTTTGTACATACTTTCCTTCCTTTCTTAAAATAAAAGAAGACCCCGTCCCGTAATAGGACGAGGTCTGTCATTACCTGCGTTTCACCACCTGTTACACTCATACGTTCCGCACCTTTGCGGAGTTATATGCCTTCCCATAACGGGGGAACACCGTTCAGGGCTACCGGTACCGGGCACTGCCTTTCCTTTTGTCCTGACTGCTCGGAAGTGATTTTCATTGTCTCCTTACTTGTACCGGTCTTGCACCCTCACCGGCTCGCTGAAACTTTCCTGAGACAACTACTCTCTTCGTCACCGCATTTTTCTCTTTTCGTCATTATATCTCTGCCTATTTTTAGTTGTCAAGAGCTTTCTTGTCAGCAAATTCAGCAAAAAACCCTACAGCGGACGGTACAGCGTAAGTCCCACTACCGCAAGCAGTACCCCCCCTACTGCAGACAGGATACCGTAAAACATACCTTTTTTCTTTTCTCCTCCCGTCGGGGAAAGGCAAAGAGGACTGCTGCTTGGTGATTCCCTCATTCACCTTTCCCCATCCTCCCTCAACAGTACTGCGTTGATAATCTTACACATATTTTCAAAGAGCTGTATCGCCAGCTTTGGAAATCTTCTGATTTGATTTACTTCCACGGAAACAAATCCGCAAATTGTACCTTCTTTGTTCCGCAGGTAATGCTGCATGGCACTGCCGCTGCCGTTTCTCCGGAATACCTCAAATTCCTCCGGCATGCTGTACTCCAATGTATGCACATTTGTAATTACCAGCATGTCGTCACGGAAAAGCTTCCGGAAACTCTCACTCTCAAAAAAATCCTCTCTGCATTCCGTCCATATCAGAGACAGCGGGTATGCACATATAATCTCTCTTTCCTTTTCTCCCCAGATAACCACAACCCTTTGTGCCAACAGGATAACTGCCAGCTGCTCCAAAACCTCAGGCATGACTTCTTTTCCCCGCAACACCATGTCCGCCAGACGTTGATTCAGCTGAAACATATCCTTCTCCGAATAAAACGCCTCCCTGATTTCCTTCAGGTCAGAATCCTCCTCTGTCATACGAAGCTTTCCGTGCAGTTCTTCCTTATAAATGATGTAACAGTTTTTTCCCTTTTCCTTGGCAAGATAAAGCGCTCTGTCCGCAATCACATACAGTTCCCTGAACTTGTCGGAATTCAACGGACAGCGGGATACCCCGATAGAACAGGACAATCTGTTACCCCCTACCTTTTCCAAAAAGAGAGAATTGATATTTACCTTGATACTACGCAAATAATTTCTCAGACCCAGCTCATCGCCGTAATTATCCATGATAATCAGGAATTCATCGCCGCCCACACGGCCCACAACGCCGTGCTCTCCGATTACTTTCTTAATAACATCCGCCACAGTGGCAATCACCGTGTCTCCGAATAAATGTCCATAGGTATCGTTAATACTTTTAAAATTATCGATGTCCAGCATAATCAGAGCCAGCTGCTCTCCCGATTCCACAGCCGCCTCCGCATACGTGGTAATGCCCTTCTTATTCATCACCTTCGTCATGGAATCCAGATAATTTCCTTCCACGAAGTCCTCTACAACATTACCGGTTTTCTCATTCATAATCGTCCAGATTCCGATTACCGTCTTTTGTCCGTCATACAATCTGGGAATAAATTTTACGCGGTAACTGTCCGTATTCTTTCCCCATGTCAGAAAGCTTCCCTGAAGACTATATGTCTGCTCATATTCCGTGGAGCGCACAGAGTTACAGAAGTTTTCAAAAATTACCAAATCTTTCCCGGTAACCTGTCCTTCACGAATCACTTTTTTCTCCCATTCGTCCAACGGCATATCCGCCAAATCTATTCTCTGCTCATAGTTCTGCCAGAATAAACGAAAATGTCCGTTGGAGGGACAATAATAAAAAAGAATACCACCGGAAATTGTCGCATAATCCTTCAACATATCCAGGCTCCTGTCCAGTTTCTCCAGCTGTCTGATGCCGTCTGACACATTGTGCAGTTCAATCTCATACCCGTCAAAATCTGTACATTTACAGATATTGAGGACAAAGGTATCATAGCCGCCTTTACTGTTCTGAATATGAATGCACTCTTCCGCCGAAGCATGTTCCGGTGCATCACAAAAGGAGACGGCTGCCTGCAATTTTGGCACATCCTTCTCCTGAACCATCTTATAGAGCGGCAGATATATATTCTCCCCCATAAACTCATACATCTGCTGATTTCCGCCCGAAATTAACAGCGACCTATCGAATTTTCCCGACGGAAAAGCCGCTTCAATATTTCCTCTTCCCAATTTTTTGCGCCTCCGGAATGTAATACTTCTCTTATATATTATCATATCAAAAGCACTATTAAAAGTAAAGGACTGTTGCTTTCTGCGTGAAAAATGAGTATACTGAATGTATATCGCATTACAAATGAGAGGTACAGTCATGAAAACTGGCGGGAAGGGTAAAATATCATATGCACTGCAGGCCATCAACATCATTCCTCTTTTGTTTTTCGGAATTATCATTATGTTGTTGGGTACACACTGGTTTACACAGTGTATGTATAATGAGGTGGAAACAGAGCTTTCCCATGTGGCATGTAACCTTTCCATGATGTTTGATACAATTTATCCCGGTGATTATGAATTGATTGGCGAGAGTTCCTATCAGCTTTACAAAGGAGAGTATAATCTCACCAACAACTACACCTTGATTGACCGCGTCAAGGAGGACACCGGGCTTGATATTACCCTCTTTTATCAGGACACCCGTGTACTGACCACGCTCACCGGCAATAATGGTGTCAGAATTGTAGGCTCCGGCGCTCCGTCCGTCGTCACCAAAGATGTTTTAAATACCGGAGAAGCACATTTTTACACCAAGTCCATTATCTACAATTCCAGTTATTTTTCTTTTTACATGCCTCTGATGAACAGTGACGGCGGCGTAATCGGCATGCTCTTTGTGGGCAAGCCTACCGCCGAGGTGGATGCAGCTGTCCAGAAGGCCATCTATCCTCTTATTGTGGCAGATATTGTTCTTGTAATATTAGTCTCTTTATTTACTTTCATGTACACAAAAAGGTTCGTGTCCTCACTACTGCAGATACACGGTTTCCTGCAGGAGGTTTCAGCCGGCAATCTGAGTGCCAATCTTGATTCCTCGGTGCTCGGCCGAAGTGATGAGCTGGGAGAAATTGCACACTCTGCCCTGAATATGCAGCGCTCTCTGCGCACTCTGGTGGAGCAGGACGCACTGACTTCCCTGGCTAACCGCCGTTCCGGAGACAGAAAACTCCGTGAAATTGTCCGAGATTCTGCCGCCACAGGGAAAGACTTCTGTGTTGCCATCGGCGATATCGACTTCTTCAAGAAGGTAAATGACACCTACGGTCATGAATGCGGTGACCTGGTGTTGAAGAATGTGGCATACAGACTCCGCTCCCACATGCATGGTTTCGGTATTGCTTCAAGGTGGGGCGGCGAAGAATTCCTGCTGATTTTCGAGGATAAAAATGTGGAAGAATCCATGAAAATACTGGACGAGATTATGGATGACATACGCACTTTGGAAAACGAATATGACGGGCACAGAATAAAAGTCACCATGACTTTCGGACTGACCCGCGGAAATACCGAGGATGTCACTGCCCTGCTCCGCAGCGCAGACGAAAAACTGTACGAGGGAAAAACAACGGGCAGGAACCGTATCATCCTATAAACAGAGGTCTACACCGAAAGTGAGGGCAGGCATGGACAGACAAAATCTGACACTTATGACAGATCTATATGAACTCACCATGATGCAGGGCTATTTTAAAAACAAAGATCGCAATGAAACAGTTATCTTTGATGCTTTTTACCGCAGCAACCCCTGCGGGGGCGGTTACGCCGTCTCGGCAGGGCTGGAGCAAGTCATTCAGTATATCAGGGAGCTGCATTTTGATTGGGAGGATATCGCTTATCTCTCTTCCCTGGGCATCTTTTCCCCGGATTTTCTGGATTATCTGAGCAGTTTCCGCTTCTCCGGTGATATTTATGCCATTCCCGAAGGAACCGTTATGTTTCCCCGGGAACCGATTATAAAAGTAGTGGCTCCCATCATGGAAGCCCAGCTTGTAGAGACGGCCATTTTGAATATCATCAATCACCAGAGCCTGATTGCCACAAAAGCGGCAAGAGTATGCTATGCTGCCAGAGGAGACGGAATCATGGAATTCGGTCTGCGCCGTGCCCAGGGTCCCGATGCGGGAACCTACGGAGCACGAGCTGCAGTGATAGGCGGCTGCATCGGCACCAGCAATGTGCTCTGCGGGCAGCTGTTCGACGTACCTGTAAAGGGAACCCACGCCCACAGTTGGATTATGAGCTTTCCCGACGAATACACTGCCTTCAAGACCTATGCGGACATGTATCCTTCCGCATGTATACTGCTGGTAGATACCTATGACACCTTAAAATCCGGTGTTCCCAACGCCATCCGTGTCTTTACCGAGATGCGTGAAGCCGGTATCCCCCTCACCTTCTACGGGATTCGTCTGGACAGCGGTGATTTGGCATATTTGTCCAAGAAAGCAAGGCAAATGTTGGACGAAGCCGGTTTCCCCGATGCAGTCATCTCCGCCTCCAACGATTTGGATGAATACCTGATTGACAGCCTGAAGGCGCAGGGAGCGGCTATTACCTCCTGGGGCGTAGGTACGAACCTGATTACCTCCAAGGACAATCCTTCCTTCGGCGGCGTCTATAAACTGGCTGCCGTCATGGGATCCGATGGGAAATTTATTCCCAAAATCAAACTCTCCGAAAACACCGAAAAGATTACAAACCCCGGAGACAAAAAAATATATCGTATCTACGATAAAGAAAACGGCAAAATCAGAGCAGATCTGATATGCCTTGCCGATGAGCAATACAGCGAAGATGATGACCTGCTGCTATTTGATCCCCTGGAACCCTGGAAAAAGACAAAATTAAAGGGCGGAAGCTACACGCTCCGCCCCATTCTGGCGCAAATTTTCAAAGCGGGAGAGTGTTGCTATACCTCTCCCAAGGTGATGGATATCAGGGCTTATTGTCAAAGAGAGCTGGACACACTCTGGGATGAGACAAAGCGTCTCGTGAATCCTCAGGAGGTTCACGTAGACCTGTCGCAGCGCCTCTATGACATGAAAATCGATTTGCTGGAAAGAATGAGCGAAAAATAACTCTATTGCTCCATCTGTCTTCCCAAAAATGTGGCGGCAGACTGGAGCAATTTTTGTTCCACCTCTCCCATACGGCTTTTGTTATCATTTTCCAAAAGTACTACGCTTCCGATTATATCACCTTCACAGAGAATAGGTACAATTGCCTCGTGCTGGTATTCCTCCCCGCCCTCGTCGCACACACTGACAAAGTTTCTGTCCCCTCTGGATGCCATCACGTTCTCCCGATTGTGTACCTTCTCATCCAACTGGCGGCTTATCGTCTTATTCACAAGCTGCTTATAACCGCCTGCAGCGGCTATAAACTGATCTCTGTCAGCAATCAGCGCCGCATGCCCCGACACCTGTGCAAGACTTTCCGCATACTGTTTGGCGAAAGTTGTCATTTCCCCGATGGGGGAATACTTTTTCAGGATAATCTGACCTTCTCTGTCTGTATATATTTCCAGTGGGTCAGACTCCCTGATATGCAGTGTTCTGCGAATCTCCTTGGGAATGACAATCCGCCCAAGGTCATCTATTCTTCTCACGATTCCTGTTGCTTTCATACTATTATTGCACCTCTCTGCTTATTTTTGAATTTCTCGTTGTAGTCAGAACTTTTTCTTGCTTATGAACTTGATGCTCCGTTTTTTGTTTGCAATGTACTACTAGTATCTTCTGCTTCGGAAAAGTTATTCTCAAAAATCACCGAAGTTGTTAAAACTTGGTCTCTTTCGCCAAGAAGCCTAATCTGTACTCCTTGAATATCGAATGGCTTTTTAGTATAATAAAGTATAGTTAATAGAAAGTCTCTATTGGCAAATAACCAAAGAAAGGGAGTATCAAAATGAAGAAAATTTTTGCAACTGTCATTTATCTCTTCCTGCTGCTTTCTCTTCTGACCGGCTGTAACGGCCAGCCACAGTCTGATGAGGAACCCGAACCGGAATCTCCGTACTTAACCGCGGTATCTGAAAAGCAGAATTTTTCTACCAAGCACCTGAAGACATACTCCTCTGTATGGGATGACGAGGATGGCCTGTATATTTACACCGAGCAATCCGATAGTATTCCCTATGTTTTGATTTGGAGATATGAGGATGTCCCAATCGGACCGAGTCAATTTCTCGAAGAATCAATATACCGTTACATGGTCGAAAGTTACGGAGCCGATCTGATTGATGCCAGTCCTGTGAAAGAATACTCCATTGGCGGCAAAACCCTTCCCGGAATACTGTTTACTTACAAAGTCGGCGAATACACCGTTGAATCTCTGCGTCTGGTATACCAATGTGGGGACGATTTTATCAGCTTTAACGCGAAATATATTCAAGATGAAGGCGACGCGACCATGGCTGCATTGGAGGATGCCGTTAAATACTTTACCGACGGAATCCCCGCTGTAGAGGACATTTCGAATAAAAATAATACTTCGGGCAAACCCGGTTCAGACAAAGTCCTCATCACTCCGACAGGAAACGCTGCTGTAGAATATGTGAAATACTCTGACACAAACGGATATTTCTCTATGGATATACCAAAAGGCTGGGCCGTAGAAGTTGGACTTCCTCCGGAAGGTACCATCGACCTTATCAGCTACGCCATCAAGATATATGATCCTGAGAATGTGGACCGCAAGATGTACCTAAACCTTTCCTGTGCCGGCTTCCTTAAGTCCGAAGATGCCCGCGACTGGTATAATAAGCATTATCCCAACACACTCGGCAATTATCCGGTTGTCAGCGATGTATCCACCGCCGGATTCTTCTCTGCGTTAGGCGAATATTATGGTTATTCAGATTTTGAAGTAACGGAGAACATCGGCCCAACAGCATTAAACGGTGATCTTCTGAATGCCACAGCAGTATCTGCAGCAAGCGGCAAACCGATTCAAGGACTGTTTACCGCAATGGTTACCGATATGAGTAACTATGTATTGAAGAACATGTTTGACTATACAGAGGGAACTGTCGATGTGGGCTTTGTGACCGCATTCACGGTTATTTATGAAACCGCACCGGAAGAAGAGTTCCTGGACTGGCAGCCCGTACTCGATCACTGCCTTGCAAGCCTGAGCTTCACCGACAACTTCCTGTCGCAGCGACAGCAGCAATGGAAGTCAGTTATGGGAACATCCTCCTATATCTTAAATACAGCAAACGAGATAAGTGATATGATCATGGATACATGGGAAACCAGAAATACCTCGTACGATGTCATATCGCAGAAACAGAGCGACGCGACTTTAGGTTACGAGCGCGTCCTTGATGTAGAAACCGGATTGTATTATAAAGCGGAAGCCGGATTCGGGGATATGTATGACAATGACCGCTATATTGCAGCGGATGACGATACAGCCTATCTCACTCCATCCTCCGGTTGGATCCAATGGAAATAGTCATAGATTAGCAGAAATAGAAAAGCGAACCATGCCGAGGTTATTCCTCGTGCATGATTCGCTTTTTTAATGATAATCACAGGTCTATATGTCATACTCTTCCTAAGCAGATACGAATTCCATCAGTGCTCCCCCTTTCATGGTTCCCGTTAACACTTCCAAAGCAGACTCTGCCATTCCCTCTTTAAAAGGAATTTCTACAAGCGCTATTCCCAGAATCGCATCACAGCCGAAAGTTCCAACACAAATACCGCAAGCATGCAAAAAAGGGTGGTTCTCCCAAGGATACCTGAAGCTGTAGCTGTGGACTTATTTTTTAAGAAAAAAAAAGATTAACCACTCTCGGAAACAAATCTGTAATCCAAAACCTTGTCCCACAATATTTGCACCCTTCTTCCAGTGCTGCTACCCGGCTGACTACACCACAATGGGGACAGGTTCGTTGACTCCTTTTGGAGAAGCTCATTCAGCTACCCTATAGTCTTTGAACCGCATCCATGGCCAATGCTGACCTTTCACATTCATCTGCTGTTAAGGTTATCTGCCAGCAATACGGGCTTCCCTTCATACACTTTGCCGCATAACTGAGACCATTTGTCTTCTCATCCAGAAACGGTCTGTCAATTTGCTGTGGATCACCAAGAAGAATGATTTTGGAATCCTTACCCGCTCTTGTGCTGATTCCCTTAATCTGATTAGGGGTCATGTTCTGTGCCTCATCAATAATCAGATAAGTCTTTACAAGCGATCTGCCTCTGATATAATTGAGCGCTTCCGTCCGGATAATCTCTCTCTCAAAAACCTCTGAAATCTTATCTGACAGTTCTTCTTCGTTCTCATATCTTTTTTCCTCATATTGACTGGGTAATTGATAGGTATGAGGTTTTATAAAAAGGAATAGCATGTGTAACTCGAGCACCTATTGCTTCCATATAAAAAAAACCTCCGTTTAACATATACTGGCATTTTTTCAATCCAAGCATCTGTAAACAGAGGTACTTTATTCCTGATAA
>JAEDMI010000356.1 GCA_016303085.1 Acetatifactor sp. | reverse complement strand
CGCCGCCGTATTCAAAAATACCCATAGTATCCAGATATCTTGCAGGTGTCAGACCGGTGCGTTTCTTACAATCCTCCACCTCCTGCCTTGTCTCCGCCATATGCATATAAACCGGTGCCCGATATTTTCTCGCAAGCTGTGAAATTCGATAGATCTGTTCCTGGGAACAGGTATATTCCGCATGAAACCCCAGCAGATAACTGATCAGCGGATTACTCTTCTTATTCCATTTCAAATATTCCTGCTCCTGCTGTTCGATGGAGGAATTCATTCGATTGAGTCCGCTGGTCAACACACAGCGCATGCCCAGATTGCTGCATGCCTCAGCCACAGCATCCGGGATCAGATACATGTCAAAGATAGATGTGATACCGGAGGATAAATATTCCAATATGGCCAGTTTGGTCAATTGATAGATATCCTCATAGGTCAATTTCGCCTCTAACGGAAATACCTTCTCGTTCAGCCATTCTGCCAAGGGCAGATCATCGGCATAGGACCTTAAAAAAGTCATGGCAGAATGCGTGTGGGCATTCTTAAAACCGGGCATCAGCAGATTGCCGCCGCAGTCCAGTTCCAAATCCCAATGAATCGTAGGAAAATCACCGGTTATTTGTGCCTGCAATTTCTTTGTTTCACCAAGATAGGCAATCTTTTCGTTTTTGATCCAGATCTCACCTTCAAAAACGTCCTTATGTTTTTCCATTGTGAGAATCTTAGCGTTGTACAGTCTGATATTCATTTGATTGAATCTCCTCCAAACCCGTGCGGCAGCAATTCCGCCAAAGTAAATTCCTGATAGTCCGTCAGCGATCTTACAACATAAATTGTTAGTTCATCGCTGCCAAATTCTTTCATTACCTGTCTGCAGATTCCGCAGGGAAAAGCATAGTCAGAGGGCTCACTGTCCGCCAGTCCTCCTGCGATTGCTATGGCAGCAATTCTTTCCGCACCTTCGCTGACAGCCTTAAAGATTGCGGTTCGCTCCGCACAGATGGTAGCCCCATAGGAAGCATTCTCTATATTACATCCGGTAAATAAGCGTCCGTCCCCTGTCAGAACCGCAGCCCCCACCCGATAATTTGAGTAGGGAGTATATGCATTTTGTCTTGCCTGTAATGCAAGCTCCATCAAAGCTTCTTTTTGTATCATACCACGTCATACCCTTTCCTACAAATAAACTTTCCGTAAACTACCGGTTACGCACCCATACGGCGAATTGCCTCGTAGAGCAAGGCGGTAAACTTCGGTGCCGCCGCATCGGCAGCCGCCTGTACCTCCTCATGTGAAAGAGGTTCCGGAGAAAGACCTGCGGCCAGATTGCAGACACAGGACACGCCGCATACCTTCATGCCGCAGTGTCTGGCTGCGATCGCCTCCACCACAGTGCTCATGCCTACCGCGTCGCAGCCGAGAGCCTGCAGCATGCGAATCTCTGCCGGAGATTCAAAGGAAGGGCCGGTGAGCTGGGCATAGACTCCTTTTTGCAGGGGAATCTGCTTCTCTGCCGCAACCTGAGCGATGATCTGAGAGAGAATACGGTCATACACATTTGTCATATCCGGAAATCTGGTCCCCAGTTCCTCAATATTTTCACCGATCAGAGGATTGGGAGCGAAAACGGAAATATGGTCGGTGATGAGCATCAGATCACCTGCCGAAAACCCTGCATTGACACCGCCGGAAGCATTCGTCAGAAAGAGGATCTCTGCCCCCAACAGCTTCATCAGTCGGATCGGAAGGACGACATCCGAAACAGAATAACCTTCATAGTAATGAACCCTTCCCTTCATGCACACTACCGGAATATTCTCCAAATACCCAAAAATAAACTTTCCGTCATGGCCCGGCACCGTTGAGACAGGAAAACCTTCCAACAGACTATAAGGAAGCTCGTATACTACACGGATCTGCTCTGCAAAACCTCCCAATCCCGACCCCAATACAAGAGCGACTTTGGGCACAAAATCTGTACAGGCACGTACACTCTTCAGGCAGTTTTGCAGTTTTTCATAAGCTGCACTCATCTATTTCCTCCTCCTTTTAGAAACTTATCTACTATTCAGTATATTAAATCGCAGGGAAAAATGCAATTCATTTGTAAATCCGGGGAAGAAATGCTATAATATACGCGAGCAAACAAGCTTTGAAGCAGCATGAAGAGCGCGTGAGCAAGTATTTGCGAGTATAAAGTGAGGTTTTACTA
>JAEDMI010000355.1 GCA_016303085.1 Acetatifactor sp. | reverse complement strand
ACCGATTACATAATCCCGAATCTGCATCTCCTCCGGCAAAATATCCTTCATTCCCGTCACGGGCTTTTTTGATAATGCCATATTCTTACATCCTTCCAATTTATGAACTGTTCAGCCCCTCCGGCAAATATTTCCGTCAAGTCTGAACAGTTACCATGATACTTTTTTTCGGGTTTTCTGTCAATACATAAACGCCTAACTTAAGCTCCTACATAAACGCTCAACTTAAGCTCCTGTTTGCAGCAGTCTGTCATATAAACCCATCCCGCAACGGACAAACTGTTTTATCTCAAGCGAAAGGAATCTGCCATTTGTTTCAAGCTCTGGGCACATTCATTTAACTGCTGACTGATAGCGGTATTTTCTTCTGCGCTGGCCGCATTATTCTCTACACTCTCGGCGACTTCTCTCAATTCATTGTTGACATCCTCAATTGCCGTCTGCTGCTTCTCAACAAACTCAACAATTTCATCAATATGCTGTTTGGACTGTGCAGAGTCGTTCACTCCCTGCTGAATTGTGCCAAATGTTGTCGTTACCAATTCTTTTCCCTTGGAAACCGCGACCTGAGATTCCTCAATCAGCTTATCGATATTCTCACTTGCCTGTGCACTGGATGCAGCAAGCGTACTGATTTCACCTGCCACAACAGCAAAACCCCTTCCGGCTTCTCCTGCCCGGGCTGCTTCAATCGATGCATTTAAGGAGAGCAGATTTGTCTGTGCGGCAATTTCTTTAATCGTTCCGACAAAGCCCGCAATCTCACCATAACACTGGTCAATGCTATCCATTGCCTTTACAAGCTCGTCCATCTCCTGATTACCTGTCTCCAGATGCTTCTTGGTAATCTCTGCCGTATCGCGAACACGTATTGCCCGCTCCGTTATCTTCTTTGTCTGCTCCGTCAGCCGCGCCATATCTTCCGACAAATTGGCAATCGCTTCATTCTGCATGGAAGCACTTTGTGCAACACTTTCCGTTGTTTTTCCCAGTTTGTCTGCAAAATCCAATACATTCACAGCTTCCCTGCTGATTTGCTGAATAAATTCGTTCAGATTACTTACAATACTTTCCAGTGCATTCTTTATCTGCACATAGCTTCCCTTAAAGTCACCATCAATCGTAACTGTCAGGTCCCTATCCGAAATCGCGGTAACCATACCGGAGATACTGTCGATATAGAACTTCAGGCCCTCTATGGTTTCATTTATGGAATCCGTCAGTTTTTCAATTTCCTTGGAGTTCTTTTCTTCGTCAAAAATTACCGAAAGATCACCCTCTGCAACCTTTATCATTTTGTTGCTGATGGACTCCAACGGCTGGAACAGGACACCGATTTTTCCTTGAACATCCTTTCTCGTAGCAGCCGTCATCACAAAATAAATTACCAGATTCAGACCAATAATCAACGCAAACAAAAGCAGTATCGAGCCAATTGTTTTCACGGAAATTACTTTCCATCCCGTCACCTCGGAAGTATTGCCGATTCCAAACTTAAAACCGCTTTTATAATCCCAAAACAGCCTTGTCGCCATATTTTCATTTACAAAGGTCTGATATCTTCCCGAATTCACTTCCTGTACGGTAGCGGTATTATCCACATTCAACGAATATCCGTCATTCGGATGTACGAGAATCGTTCCGTCGGCAGTGGTCAAAAAGACATAGCTGTTTTTTGTATAGCTTTCCTCGATAAGAGAAACCAGATTATCCATATACATATCCATTCCGACTACACCTGCCACTTCTCCGTCACGGTAAGTAGCCATAGACAATGTAATACAGATTCCACCGGTCTGTAAATCCACATAGGGACTGGAAATATATACTTCCCCCGGATTTGCCTGTGCATTTTTATACCATTCACGCTCAGTTACAACAAAATCATCCGGAGGCTGCCATCCTCCGCTCATAATCGTAATATTCTCGTCATAGCAGCTGTAGACTGCTGAAACCTGGTCATCCATGGCCACCATAGCATCCACATAGTCCAGTACGGCATCTCTATCGTTCAGGGTTCCGCTGCTGACCCCGGCTGCGATTGCCTCAAGCATACTTACCTTACTCTGCATGGCACGGTCAATTTCCTCCGTATATTCCATAACAGAGCTGCGATTATCCTTCAAAGTATACACGACTGCAAAAAATCCACCAATCAAAACAGATTCCAGACACATGATAATCAGCGTCCGTCGCAAAGCTTTGA
>JAEDMI010000051.1 GCA_016303085.1 Acetatifactor sp. | reverse complement strand
ACTGCAGCAATTGATGTGATTGCTGATGCCATTCAGAAAGTATCTACCCAGCGTTCCGCTCTCGGTGCTGTTCAGAACAGACTGGAGCACACCATGAACAACCTGGATAACGTTGTTGAGAATACTACTAGCGCAGAGTCCTCTATCCGCGATACCGATATGGCTACTGAGATGGTTAAGTACTCCAACAATAACATCCTGGCACAGGCAGGTCAGGCAATGTTGGCACAGGCTAACCAGTCCAATCAGGGAGTTATGTCTTTGCTTCAGTAAAAGAAATACAAATAGAAGAAGGCGGTTCACAAGGAACTGCCTTCTTTTTATATACTCGTCTATCAACAGGTTTTAAATAGATTTTATAGTACTGATAACATTTCTTTCAATCTTTCTTCATAGGTGTGATGTGCTGACACTTCTTGGTACAGCTCCTCAGCAATCTCTTTTCTCTCCGCTTCATGATGATAGTAATAAGCCGCTTTACTTAGAAGCTCTCTGTCAGTCTTATACAGAACAGGTTTACAAGGCATAAGAATTTGATAATCACTCTGACTATTGCTCAGGAGAAAGCCTTTGCTTGCCATGATTTCCCATGCATTTGCAGGTATTCCTGTTTTGTAATTTCGGTGAGTTATCACCAGATTGATTGTACTGTTTCGGGCAATCAAAGGAAGTTTATCCTTGTATTCTTCCTGATTTCTTTGTGTGATTTTCTCAGAAGAAAAACCAGAGCGTGAGTACAGATAAATAGTCTGAAACCGCTTTTGCTCTGACAAAGTGTTAAAATGAATCTCACGATCTACATAAGTGATAACAGGGTTGAAATAATTGTGGTCATAATAGTGCGCAATATTTTCTAGACTACCTTTGAGATTAACAGGAAAACCGACGCACAAGTCTTCCCAAACATAATCCGGGAGATTTTCACTTAAGGGCGGGAAGAGGCGTGCCTGATATTGGCAGGCTATACATCCTTCCAGATATCCCTTCGTGGAGTCTTTGAGCGCATTGTCCGTGGAGAGCGGATGAGGACTCAATTCACTACGAGACAAAATATTTCCGAATAATGAGACATCACATGTAAAATGAGAAGGGTCATAATCTTGTTTCATTATACGATTAATGCGTGGCAGACCGGCGGCCAGAGGCAAAAAGCCACATGTGCTGCGCCAAGCCCATCCAACTCTTCGGTTAATGCTGAATCAGATGCAAAGAGCCATGTCTTTTCGTTGCGAATAGCAGGCGAAAAATAATCCGGATGATAGCTATCGGTCAACCATACGATATATCGTAATCCCAGTAATTCACAGGCATAAGAGAGAAAAGGGAAAAAGCCTATTGAAAAAATGAACGCAGGAGAACAATCACCGATATTCGTTATCAAGGTTTGCAGATAGGTATCCTGCTCATTGGAATCTGCAGGCGGAGCAATAACGGGATACAGTGTATGTCCCAATAGAGAGAAGGCTTCTTCAATATCTTGCTGTATAAATGACGAAGATTTGACAATAAGTATATTCATGGTTATTACTCCTGTGGTAATAGATGTCCAAGCCCGGACAAGGTTAACATTTCTTTCAGAACAGTAGGGTAGTTATAGTACTTCTTGACTGTTTCGTAGCCTCTATCCGCGATTTTTTGGCGTTCCGTTTCGTGTGTAAGATAATATTGAGCTTTTTCATAGGCTTCTTCGATACTATTGTAAATTAACAGATTTTCCTGATCTCGGAAATGTTCATCAAAATCCTTTTGATAGTTGGTGAGTAACAATCCGTGACATCCCATAATATCCAGACAGCGGAGCGGGATACCGGTGCGGATGCAACGCAATGTCATATTCAGGTTCATTTTGCTGTAGCGGAAGACAAAAGGCATTTCCGTATAGTAATCAATGATTCCGCATTCAATAGTATTTTGAAACAATTCATGTGTTGACGTAGAATAGAGCTTAAACTGATGATACTTGGATAATAGAGAAATAAGCAAAAGTCTCTCTCTATTAGTAACCAGTTTATTAAGCAAAAGCCCCAAGGATCCGGCAGACGGAGTAGCCAATACGTCTGGATCATCCTCTTTCATCTTTGTATTTGCTTCTAAATTAATCATTTTATTAAAATCCGGGTTATCCAGCCATTTCATCAGGTCAATAGATAGAATGTTGGTAAATACACTGTATCCATACAAAGGCTGTTGATAGTCTACCAGAGCATTGAGGTATGCCTTCTGATAATCAGTGAGGTATCCCATTGCCTGAGGCAGTTTGGTGTCATAAAGTCGTCCTACGAAAGAAATTTCCGAGGAATACTTTTCTTGATCTTTTAAGTTACATCGCATGGTATCATAGCGTTTTACGTTGACAGCCAACGGCATATAACGTACATCGGTGCAGCCCTTTAGATGATATTCATCTACATCGGCACTGTCAAACATAAATACGTGGTTTGTCGGATACTTCAGATAACGGATATCGCCGATGGGGGAAGGGGAATCATAAGTCCAGGCAATGTATGGGGTATCGTGTACATAACAAGCCTCAGCAACCATGGCAAAAAAATTCAGAGAGAACACAAAATCAAAGTGATTCAGATCCAAATGCCGGTTGATTTGCACCAAAAAGGCTTCATCATAAAGCCAGTTCCCATAGGGGGTTCGATAGGTGGAGATTTCAAAACCCAATTGTTTGAAAGCAGCAACAGATTCCTTATGAGAAACAGATTCCCATTCGAAAATCAAGATTTTTGGTTTTCTTCTCCTGGTTGTCGGTGCTGTCAATTTATGTTCCGGCAGAGCAGGCCAATTCTCCCATTGTTCCATAATGGTTGTTTTGTGGTATCGCCGCTCTTTGTCGTACTGAGCAAAAAGATTATGGAGCTGCTCATAGTTTTTATCCTTGTCGCCCTTTTCCAGTAGGTTTTGCGCATTTTCCAAGTCATGATTCAGTATTAGTGACACAATATCCGAATACAAATCCGTGCCCTCAAACACACTGTCAGGCTTATTGCTGTTTACTTCGGCTCTTTCTGCGTATTGAATCTGCAGATTTTCTTCATTATATAAGAAATATAGAATAAACAGGTAATAGGTCAGGTGTTCCAGAAAACGATTCTGAAAAGAGGAAAATTTGGAGGCTATGTGTGCCTCGCATTCCTCTAACAGTGGAAAGAGCCATGTACAAAAGTCATCAAATACCTGACGCTTAAAAATGCCGGTAGGTTCAAGAAAATCATGACGGATAAACACCTTTTCTGTTGCGAACGCATAGTATTCAGGTGCATATCTGTTTAGGAGAGACAGCATCATTCTAAAATCATACCCGTAGTACTGTGAGCGGTAGTTTTCCTGCAAGGGGCAACGGCATAGCTTTTTTTCTATCATGAGAACATCCTTAGATTCCGCAAAGAAATCTGCAAAATCTTTTTCCGAAACATTAGGGAAAGTATCGGTAAGGCTGAATCCAACATATGGATAGTCAGAATTTTTCCAAATCCAATATAGCCCGGAGACGTTTCCGTAATGATAAAAGGGCTCTATTGAGACCCCCATGGAGTCTGTATAAAGGCAGTGATGACTCGAATATTGCTTTGCATTTAGCTGCAAAGTAACACAATTTGCTGCAATAGGGGATTTCTCCGGAAGCGCAGGTGTATATTTTTCACTGAAAAGAAAATAGATAAAGTTTTTACTGTTTTGTGTTGGGGAAATAGGAAGAGTTTCAGTTTTCATAATATATTATTTCTCCTTTGCACTTCATAATTGAATTATACATTTTTTTAATAGGAATGACAAGTAAAGGTGAAATATGCTATACTGTATAAGAAGATGGGAATATGAGGAGGGTGACAAATGTTTGCTTCGAGTCTGCAGTATAAGCCATTATCGGACGAAGATCTGAGGTGTTATGAGAATGAACACTGGGCAGAGATGACAAAAGTATTGGAGCAACATGCAGCTGTGGTAAAAGAACTGATGGAAGTAATTAATACCTGTTTATGTAATAAGCAGGAGGGCTGGTTGCAAACATTATTTGATATTGTGAGCTCGTCAGCTTACCAAAAGGTGAAAAGCGGTAGAGATGAACTTCTTGTGTTGGAAAGAGTTTGCAATCTTGCAGAACGGGAGGGTGTTGAAAGAAAGTCAATACTTTTTGAAGTTTCATCGGTTAGTGACGTTTTTGAACTGTATTACAGAACCGTGTTTTACATAAGACGATTTGAAATGGAACTGGCTGATGAATTATGTAAAGAGATTATTCCGTTTATGGAAGAATGGGAAATTACACCTGAATATTTACTGATGGTTATGGAAAGTGATGCAATTATTGATTGGAATGGTGCAGGAAACCGATTATCAAATTTTTTTCTGCAATATGGGTATAGTGTATACGGTCAGGCAATATTAACTTGGATGCTGGGCAAGATTGCAGAAAATAGTTAACGGGAGAGAAGCAATGATAGATGAAAAGAAATTTTGCTTTATTATTTGTTCAAACAAGAAGTTTTTCTTAAAAGAATGTCTTTTCTACATTAATCTTCTGGAAGTACCGGATGGGTATACAGTAGATGCAATCAGTATTGAAGAGGCTAAGAGCATGACATCGGGCTACAATGAAGGTATGACTGCATCAGATGCGAAGTACAAAATCTATATACACCAGGATGTTTTCATCTTATATAGGGGTTTTTTGCAGTCTGTTCTTGATATCTTTCACTCGGATTCAACGATAGGCATGATTGGGGTAGTGGGAGTACCTCAAATGTCGGCAGGAGGTGTAATGTGGCACAGTATGCGGGAAGGGCAACTGTACGGAATACAGCCGGTACAGATTCCATATATGGAATATAGTTATCAGCTAAGTGATGGATTGCATGAAGTACAGGCGGTTGATGGATTGCTCATGGTTACCTGTCAGGACATTCCCTGGCGAGAAGACATCTTTGACGGATGGGATTTCTATGATGTCTCACAGAGCTTAGAATTCCTGAGAAGAGGATATAAGGTGGTTGTTCCGGAGCAGAAGAGTCCCTGGTGCCGGCACGACAGCAATGTTATGAATCTCGTTTGTTACAATCATTATAGAGCATTATGCCTGGAGGAATATAAAGATTTTTTTGACAACAGAGAGAAGGAAGCATCTTTTGAAAAGGCACGCATAAAGAACTTGGGTATTTTTAAAGAAGAAAAGAATCGAAAGTTAGGAAAACGTCCCCATGTGTGTCGCATATGCGGCGCGGAGGGGCTGTTTCAGTCCTATTTGGCTCGTGAGATGATGCAGAATACCAGAGATGAATTTGAATATTTTGTCTGTGGTGAATGTAAATGTTTGCAGATTACGGAGATTCCGGAGAATCTGGGAAGGTATTACGGACAGGATTATTACAGCTTTTCCCTGAAAGAACCGGAAAACTATCAATTTAGATGTCCGGTTGAGCACACAGAGAAAATTTTAGATGTCGGATGCGGTAGCGGGGCATGGTTGTTTCAGCTTGCAAACAATGGTTGGGGGAACCTTTATGGCTGTGACCCTTTCTTAGAAAAAGAATTACATTATGGAGACAGGGTACATATTCGAAAATGTACGATTCATGATATGGAGGGGGAAGATTTATTTGATGAAATCCGTATGAGTGATTCATTTGAGCATATGACAGACCCTCTGGAAGTACTCAAAAGTGCACATAGATTATTAAAGTCTGACGCGACATTACAAATGAATATTCCCATCTGGCCAAATATTGCATTTGATATGTTTGAAACACATTGGTATCAGTTAGATGCGCCCAGACATATTTTTTTACATTCCAGAGAAAGTTTAGAGTATCTGGGACAGAAGACCGGTATGAAAATTTTGAAGATGAAATATAACTCAAATGCGGGGCAAATAATCAGAAGTTATTTTTACCAAAGGGGAGTTCCTTATTGGGAGCAGACAGATGAGCTTATTCATGCGTACTTTTCAGAACAACAATTGTCACATTTGAAAAAGCTGGCAAAGCAGTGCAATGAAAACGGTACGGGTGATCATGTACAAGTAATTTGGGGGCGTGCGTAAGATTATTGTGAGTCCTTTATTAAGGGAAGGGAGAAACATCACTTTCTCCCTTCCCTGTCAAACTTTCCGCTTTGATTTCATAAACTTCTTTCCGGTCGAGACTTTGCTCTATATACTGTGCTCCTGTCTCAGAATAATCCGGACTGTATAATCTAAAAATTCGTTTTTATGTGATATTTTTCCATCAACTCATCCCGGAATGCAGGGTCAGCTACGGCTTTCTTCAAATCATCCAATTGATTGTTTGTCAGGAGCTTTTGTACCAAGAGATTCATCAAGTCTACACCTTGACTCAACCCCTGACTCAACCCTTCATTTCTTCCATCCTCGTATAATTCCTGTAATGCCTGACACATATTGTACTCCTCCTCTCCCTGATTGATATTCATAAACTTTTCCCTTTCTGTCCATAACGTAGGTGTGTTTAGTAAAACAGATAATACCTTGACGGTCTCATGATTGAGCTTTTGAAAGGCTGTATCATTATTTACGGTTGAAAACAGCTTCGATTTTTCTTTTCGGCAGTTTAACGCTGTAAATACCTCCCTGAGTTCTGTATGAAAGCAGCTAAAATCTGTATGAGCGTTGACGCAGTAAAGACGCAAGGGGTAATCTGCAAAATATTGTTGCAGATTTTCCCGGTCGCTGTCAAATCGCATCATATCCCGCAGGGTAAGGGGGCCGTCCCAAGGGTCTTCTCCATGGTATAGACATAACGTGTATACGGGAGCCAGTCGGTCGTTTTTGCTGATGCCGCAAAGCCATTCTGCGGAAGTATGAAGAAGTTTCTTTTTATTGTTATACTGTTTCAGCTCCTTTAGTTGTCTGCCGTATTCCATTGCATCATATTGCATACAGCGATAGGGCAGTGTGTAATCTACACTGTTTTGGTTTTCCAAAGCAAGAACTCTTAAGGTCTCGCCGCTGCCCATGTACATTTTGATATCCCGGAAGCTTTGAGAAGTTATACACTCTGTCTCGGAATATTGTTCCGACGCTGTCTGTAAATCGGAAGCCTGAATGATTTCTCTTCCCTGAAAAAGAACGCCATTAAAAAAGTCCGCAAATCTGATTGTGCTGCTTAGAAAGCTACACATTGCCGTGTTCATTTTTCCCATGGTAACCTCCCTTTTGACAGGGAATGCTCATGGTTACAGGCCCTGCCACTATAATGAATCGTTGAGTAAAGTGGCAGAAGATGCCTGAATGTGCTGAATGCACGTATCATTGATTACTCTTGATATGTTTATAATATTATACCATATATATAATGTCAATATAAAAATATTTGAATCAGTATTGTAAGCAGAAATTTAACATTTTGACAGCTTCAAAAAACAAATAGATGTGGTAATCTATTTGGTATTTTTGTATATTGGAAACATAAGAACATACGTGAACATACTGCGGCAGCTGTCGCGGAGACAGGAGTGTAAAATGAAAGAATTGATTTTAAAGAAATTTGAAGAAGTATTCGGAGACAGCAAGGATACAAAGGCATATTTTGCTCCCGGGCGTGTCAACCTGATTGGTGAGCATACAGATTATAACGGAGGCCATGTATTTCCCTGTGCATTGACAATCGGTACTTATGGCGTGGCGAGGAAAAGAAATGACAACAAGCTGCGTTTTTACTCCATGAATTTTGAGAAACTGGGGGTTATTGAGTCCTCGCTGGAGGATTTGGTTCCTTCCAAAGAAGCGGATTGGACAAATTATCCCAAGGGGGTGATGTGGGCATTTGGCGAAAGGGGAATGAAGGTTCCCTGCGGTATGGATTTACTGCTGAATGGCAATATTCCCAACGGTTCCGGACTTTCTTCCTCTGCTTCTGTTGAAGTGCTGACAGGGTTTATCCTGCGGGATTTCTTCGGATTTGATGTGACTAATCAGGATTTGGCTCTGATTGGACAGTATTCCGAGAATCATTTTAACAAAGTAAACTGCGGTATTATGGATCAGTTTGCCATCTCCATGGGCAAAAAGAACAATGCGATTTTTTTGGATACGGCAGATTTGTCCTATGAATATGCCCCTATTGTACTGGAAGGTGCGAAGATTGTAATTGCCTGCAGCAACAAGAAGCGCGGACTGGGTGATTCCAAATATAATGAGCGCCGCAGTGAGTGTGAGACAGCGCTGGCTGAACTTCAGCAGGTGGTGAAAATTAACAGTCTGGGCGATTTGGATGAGAATACTTTTGAAAAATTTGCATCCATCATTAAGAGTGATGTGCGCAGAAGGCGTGCAAAGCATGCAGTGTATGAGAATCAGCGTACCATTCGTGCCGTCCGAGCCTTGAAAGCAAACGATGTGGCAGAGTTCGGTCGACTGATGAATGCGTCCCACGTATCACTTCGTGATGATTATGAAGTGACCGGTATTGAGCTGGATACTCTTGTGGAAGAAGCATGGAAGTTAGAAGGTGTTATCGGTTCCAGAATGACAGGAGCAGGCTTTGGCGGCTGTACGGTAAGTATCGTAAAGGACGAAGCTATTGATACTTTTATCGAAAAGGTTGGTGCAGCCTACAAGAGTAAAATCGGCTATGCGGCAGACTTTTATGTGGTGGAAGTCGGAGACGGCCCCTGTATTCTGTAATGTGAATACTCTTGAGGACTGAACTGTTACATCTTGCTGAGTAATTTCAGGACGGTATACTTGATTAGGGAGAGGATTGGAAAATGGATAAAATACAGTCTGATATCAGAAAGCTGGTGTCTTATGGAGTAAAGACAGGACTTGTACCGGAAGAAGATGTGATTTTTACTACGAACAGACTTCTGGAGCTCTTCGGTCTGGACGAGCTTGAGGATTCGGATGAGGAGTTCTCCATGGAGGAGTCTGAGCTGGAGAAGGTTTTGGGCAGCATGTGTGACTATGCGTATGAAAAAGGGCTGATGGCAGAGAACACTGTAACTTATCGAGATCTTTTTGATACAAAAATCATGAGTATGCTTATGCCAAGGCCCAGTGAGGTTATCGGAAAGTTTCGTAAGTTGTATGAGCAGGAGTCGCCGGAGGCGGCCACAGATTATTATTACAAGCTGAGCCGTGATTCTGATTATATCAGGAGATACCGTGTCTGCAAGGATATGAAGTGGGTTGTTTCCACAAAGTACGGTGACCTGGATATCACAATCAATCTCTCAAAGCCGGAGAAGGATCCCAAGGCAATTGCCGCAGCGAGAAACGCGAAGCAGTCCGGTTATCCCAAATGTCTGCTTTGTCGTGAAAATGAAGGCTATGCGGGCAGAGTAAATCATCCGGCGAGACAGAATCACCGCATTATTCCGGTGACCATCAACGGAAGCCGATGGGGGTTTCAGTACTCACCCTATGTTTACTATAATGAGCACTGCATTGTATTTAATTCGCAGCATGTGCCCATGAAAATTGAGCACGCTACTTTCTGTAAGCTCTTTGACTTTGTAAAACAGTTTCCCCACTATTTTGTGGGTTCCAACGCGGATTTGCCTATCGTAGGCGGCTCTATTCTAAGCCACGACCATTTCCAGGGCGGTCATTATGAGTTTGCCATGGCGAAGGCACCTGTTGAGAGAACCTTTACCGTAAAGGGCTTTGAAGATGTGGCAGCAGGTATTGTAAACTGGCCCATGTCCGTCATTCGTTTAAGCGGCAGGGAGACAGACCGTATCATCGCCCTTGCCGATGTGATTTTGGAGAAGTGGCGGGGATATACCGATGAGGCAGCATTTATTTACGCATATACAGACAATGAGCCTCACAATACCATCACCCCCATCGCCAGAAAGCGGGGAGATAATTTCGAACTTGACCTGGTATTGCGCAACAATATTACTACAGAGGAACATCCTTTGGGGGTATATCATCCCCATGCAAAGCTCCACCATATCAAGAAGGAGAACATCGGTCTTATTGAGGTTATGGGGCTTGCGGTGCTGCCCGCCCGTCTGAAGGGTGAGATGGCAGATTTGAAGGAAGCCATCCTTGCAGGTAAGGATTTGCGAAGCAGTGAAGAACTGGCAAAGCATGCGGATTGGGTGGAAGAATTCCTGCCGAAGTATGAAAAGATAGACGCATCCAACATTGACGGAATCATCGAGAAGGAAATCGGCTTGGTATTTATGGAGGTATTGGAGGATTCCGGCGTTTACAAGCGCACGGAGGAAGGTATGAAAGCATTTGACAGATTCATCGGGAGTCTGTAAGCTGTAGTTAGATAAAGAATCTGCGGAAAAGTAGCGAATTTATCGCTGCTTTTCTTTTTGGAGGAAGACAGATGGCAAGATATGCACTGGCAAGCGATATTCACGGCAACTATAAGGCGTTGGAGGCTTTTTTACGTTATATTGAGGAGTATCCCGTTGACGGTATTATCTGTCTGGGAGATTATGTGACAGACTCTCCCTATCCGGAGAAAACCATGGCGCTGTTGTGTCATATGATGGAAAAATATACCTGTTATCTGCTTCGGGGCAACAGGGAGGATTATCTGCTGAACAATCGGGACAACAGGCAGGGCTGGAAGCCTTCTTCCGCAAATGGTGTGTTGTATTACACCCTGCAGCATATGACAGAAATGGATCTGAACTTTTTTGCTTCCCTGCCCACGGAGAGAGAGCTGACAATAGAAGGGGGTTCACCGCTGTACATCTGTCACGGCACACCCGGAATTGTCCGGGGAAATATGCAGGAGGACAGAGAATTGCGGGAGCAGATTCTGGCGCATATGCCCTATCCTTATCTCTTGGGTGGGCACAGTCATTGTCAGGAGATTGCGATTGGGAACGGCGGAACCTATATCAATCCGGGTTCTTTGGGATTAGCAATTGACGGTGTGGGAAGAAAAGCGCAGTTTGCCATACTGACGGGCGAAAAGAAGGGAGATACAACGGGCTCTTGGGATGTGCAGTTTTTATCAATCGATTATGATGTGGAGGGATTTCTCAAGGATTTTCAGACCAGCGGAATAGACGAGCTGGGCAAGACCCTGAATAAAGCGGTCAAAAAGAGTCTGGTGACGGGAGTCAACTATTTTTTACGCTGTATTCTTGCCATGCAGGAGAAGGCAGAAAGAGAGGGAATAAGCTCTCTTGAGGAGCTGCCTGAGGAAGAATGGAAACAGTTGGAAGAGAGGTTTGAGCTGTAGATGAAATTTTTGTTGGTGGCAATCAATGCAAAGTATATACATTCCAACCCGGCGATTTACAGTCTGCGGGCTTATGCCGGGGAGGATTTACGGGAACATGTGGAGCTGGCGGAGTATACCATCAACCAGTATATGACGGATATTCTTGCGGATATTTACAGCCGAAAGCCGAATGTCATCGGTTTTTCCTGCTATATCTGGAATTGGACATTGGTGCAGGAGCTTTTGGCGGAGCTGCCTAAGGTTCTGCCGAAAACGGATATTTGGCTGGGCGGACCTGAGGTGTCCTATGATGCAGACAGAATAATGAAGGAGTTTCCCCGGCTGACCGGAATTATGATAGGAGAGGGGGAAGCCACTTTTCGGGAGGTGGCGGAATATTATCTGGAACGAGAGAGAGCAGAAAAGAGGACGGAGCAGCCGATAAGCCGGGTAGCAGAAAAGACGGCGGACCGGGCGACAATACAGGATACTATAATCGGAGAAAGTATCCGGCAGATTCCTGGGCTGTATCTGAAAGACGGGTATACACCCATGCGGGCACTGACTGATATGAGTAATATTCCCTTTCTGTATAGCGATTTAACGCCCTTTGAGAACAAGATTATCTACTATGAGTCGAGTCGGGGCTGTCCCTACAGGTGTAGCTATTGTCTGTCCTCTATCGATAAATCAGTGCGTTTGCGTGACACAAATGTCGTAAAAGCAGAACTTCAGTTTTTCCTTGATAACCGCGTAAAACAGGTGAAGTTTGTGGACAGAACTTTTAACTGTAATCATGAGCATGCCATGGAAATCTGGCGGTATATAAGAGATAATGACAACGGTGTCACAAATTTTCATTTTGAAATTTCGGCAGACATTCTGCGGCCGGAGGAGATTGAGTTGCTGAATTCCTTCCGCCCGGGGCTGGCGCAGTTGGAAATCGGGGTACAGACGGTGAATCCCCATACGTTGAAAGTCATACAGCGGGTTATGAATGTGGAAAAGCTGGAAAGTATTGTGGCTGATATACGAAAAGGTAGAAACATACACATCCATCTGGATTTGATTGCGGGATTGCCTTATGAAAATTACGAGAGCTTCGGACATTCCTTCGATAGGGTATACGGAATGAGACCGGAGCAGCTGCAGCTGGGATTCCTGAAG
Organism: Acetatifactor sp.; assembly: GCA_016303085.1. Lineage (GTDB taxonomy): Bacteria > Bacillota > Clostridia > Lachnospirales > Lachnospiraceae > Acetatifactor. The sequence goes on along the minus strand of JAEDMI010000051.1, from coordinate 358 downwards.
GTGTTGAAGGGTTCCGAAATGTGGGAGAAAGCGGAGGAATACGGCATCTGCTACTTGGACAAGCCTCCCTACGAGGTGCTTTACACAAAGTGGCTGCCCTATGAGAAAGTATTGCGGCTGAAGGGGATTGAGGAGATGGTGGAGCTGTACTTTAACAGCGGGCAGTTTACCGGGACGCTTCCTGTCTTAGAACAGGCATTTGAAAGTCCTTTTGTGATGTATGAGAAGCTGGCGGACTTTTACAGAGAAGAAGGATATGTCACCAACAGTCCCGCAAGAGTTTACCGTTACGAAATCATGCTTCGGTTTGCCGAAAAATATGATGAAGCGAAGCTGCCGCTTTACAGGGAACTGCTGA
>JAEDMI010000354.1 GCA_016303085.1 Acetatifactor sp. | reverse complement strand
CACCTTGGCCAGAGCCTCCAGGTAGTTGCTTCCCTTTACCAGAATTCCTTCTTTGGATGCGGAGCCTATTCCTGCAAACAGGCTTAGAGGAACGGATATTACCAATGCGCAAGGGCATGAAATTACGAGAAATACCATGGCGCGATACAGCCATTCCGAGAATGTGCCAACCTTGAAAATCGGAGGCAGTACGGCAAGAAGCACAGCAAGCAATACTACGGCAGGTGTGTAGTAGCGGGCAAATTTTGTTATGAAGCCTTCAATATTGGCTTTTCTGCTGCTGGCATTTTCCACAAGGTCCAGAACTTTGGCAACGGTTGAATCCTCGTAAGGGCGTGATACCTGCACAAGGATTGCTCCCGTAAGGTTGATGGTGCCGCTCGTAACGGAATCTCCTTCTGCAATATCCTGAGGAAGGGATTCGCCGGTAAGAGCCGCAGTGTCTAAAGCGGAAGAACCATCGGTTACAACACCGTCTACCGGAACCTTCTCACCCGGTTTGATTAAGATGACATCTCCGGGTACCAGATCCTCAGGCTCTACAATCTCTTCGACTACACTGCCATCAGCATTTTTTGTGACCCGAGTGGCGAATTCGGCTTTGATGTCCATAAGGTCGGCAATGGATTTACGTGAGCTGTTTACTGCGTAATGCTCGAAGAATTCACCAACCTTATAGAAAAGCATAACGGCCACTGATTCTCTATAGTCGCCGCAGTAGATTGCTCCCAGAGAGGCTATGGTCATCAGAAAGTTCTCGTCCAGGAACTGCCTGTTCACAATGCCCATAACAGCTTCTATTACCGTTTCATAGCCGGAAAGAACATAGGCGGCAATGAGGAGGGGAGTATTGTCCAGAACGATTCCGAGAGCAAAGAGCAAAGCGGAACCGCCAATTTTCAGTAAATCTTTTTTCTGTTTTCCGGTCATATTTTTCTCACTCCTGAATTTTATTTAATATGGTTATTTTACGATTTTGCAGGCACGATCAACTTTTTTTATCTCTTTCTGTGCCGCTGAAAGAACATCATCAAACATTTCATCTTCTGCATCGATGCTCATCTTCTGACTCATAAAACTGATACTGCATGAATTTACGCCGTCAAGCTTTCCGATAGCTTTTTCCATCTTTGCTGCACAGTTTGCACAATCCAGGTTTTCAAGTTTAAAAGTCTTTTTCATATATTTTACCTCATTTCCTTCATATAATTATAACAATAGCTTATTAATAACATCCATCGCAGTTTAAATCGAATAATATATCCACGATGTGATGAACCAGTCTGGCCTCATCAGTGTCGGCGAGAGTGTAATAGGCTTCCTTGCCCTGCCGCCTGTGAGTCAGCAGACCTGCCTGTTTCAAAACCCTCAGGTGATGGGAGACTGCAGGAGAAGACATTTCAATTGCCGCTGCAATATTGGCAACGCACTCCTCCGTATGACAAAGCAGCCACAGAATTTTCAGACGAGTGGAATCGCTTATCAAAGCAAAGGTTTCTGACGATTTGTCAAAGACCTCAGCCTTGGGCATACCTTTTAGCAGAACCTCTGTGTGCTCATTGTGACTGTGGGGCAGTATGATATCAGCCATAGAGTTAGGGCTCCTTTCTTAAACTTAATTAAACGATTAAACATTTGTTTAATTAAATGATACCATGAAAATGAGAATTTAAACAGGAGAAAAAAGTTTTTTGTTTTGCTCTGAACCGATACTGGTTCAATCCACAATTTGCATATGGTTATTGCCAAAAAACAATGGTTTTTTTGCCGGACTTGGTGTATAATTGACGATGTATATTTATGAGTTAATAATTTAACAGAAAGGAAGGTTTCGATTATGAGTTCAAATGCAAAGCATTTACACAGCATCGATGCAGGCCACTATAAGAATACAGCCGGCTGTGCAACCGAAATTATGCCGATTCCTGATGTTGTAAAAATATCAATGTCTCAGCATATTGGTGCCCCTTGCAAACCTTTAGTAGCTAAAGGTGATACAGTCAAGGTTGGACAACTTATCGGTGATACTGATGCTTTCGTAAGTGCACCTATTCACTCCAGTGTATCCGGAACTGTTGTCGCTATTGAAACACAGCGTTCAGCAATGGGCGGAAATGACACACTGGTGGTTATTGAAACTGATAAAAAACAGGAAATGTGGGAGGGAATCAAGGTTCCTGAAGTTGATGACCTGGCTGGTTTCGTTAAGGCAGTCAGAGA
>JAEDMI010000050.1 GCA_016303085.1 Acetatifactor sp. | reverse complement strand
AAATCCGACGAGATTTCTCTGTTCAGATCAAACACCTCAGCTCCGTCAATGTTATATTCTCTCGTCCCGTTATCCATCACACGGTAGGAGGCATTCTGGGGCCAGAAGGGCGTGTAAAATCCTGTATTTACATCCACATATGTGCCGATTTCGTAGCAGGCGCCGCCCTTGACGAAATCTACCCCTTCTATCTGCACATACACATTGCCATACAGGTCTTCCCCATATGTAATGCTCGCCAACTCTGACAATTCATCCAGCACCTGATTTCTGGCATCTCTCAAATCGTTTGCATGCTCAATGCCGCCTGACTCAATTGCACGTATCTGATCATTTAACGTAAGAAGCATGTTGCCGTAATCATTGATTTTATCAACCTGCTTTTTTATCTGTGTATTCAGATTGTCCTGATAGGAAGAAAGTCCCTCGTAGACGGCGGTCGCTCGCTCCACAAACTCGGAAGCTCTCTGAACGAGAAGCCCCTGGCTCACGGAACTTGCCGGATCCTTCGCCAATTCCTGAATGGATGTCCAAAAATCCGTGATGGTAGTCTGGAATGCCTCGCCGTTCATCTCACCCAGCTGGCTCTCCACCTCCTCCATCACTTCGGTGGATACCTCGTAAAACATACTGCGTCCCGATTCCTTGCGGTATGTTTTATCCAGGAAATAATCTCTGATTTGTTTTACCCGGGAATACGTGACACCCAGCCCTGTCTGCTTATTGTTGACAGAGTTCGGGTCTACAGAAAGCGCAATATAACGCTTGTCAGACAACTGTACCTGCTGCCTTGTGTAGCCGGTTGTGTCTATATTAGAAAGATTATGCGCTGTGGTGTTCAGCGCATTTTGACTGGTCTGTAATCCGGATGCTCCTATATATAAGCTACCCATTAACGGCATAAATATCACCTCTGTTACTGCTTGGCATCAAAGCCTCCGCCCGGGATACCCATGGTGTCACCGGCATTGTACGCCCCTTTTGTGTAGTTTGCCGTCTCCGGTGCAGCCTTTGAGGCCTGTAGGAGATTCATCTCAAACTCTACCATTTCCAGCGCATTTGCCAACAGCTCTCTGTTCTGTTCATTGGTCCGCTTTAACTCCCGCACTGCTGTCTGTAATCTGTCGTGAGCCTCCGCCAGCTTCCGCTGTTCCGCAGGTCTCGCCGCCAGCATTTCAATCAGATTTGCAAGTTTTAAGGCATTAACATCCCTGTTCAACACATTGGCGATATCAGCAGTAGTTTCCGTCCGTCTCTTTTCCAGCCGGTTAATCCTGCTTACCAATTCCTGTTCATCATCCGTGATTTTTTGTAATTCTTCCAGATTACCGCTTACGATAATCGGTGTCTTTTTCTGAGACAGGCTCAGAAGTCCCTCATATTCATTGCTTTCCTGTTCAAGTACCTCTATCAGGTTTTCCATCAAACTGGCCACGGGACTTCCTACCTCATTTCCTCATACTTCTGCAGCAGTTTTTCTGCAAAGGTTGCATTGTCAACACTGTATGTGCCGCTCTGAATCTGCGCTTTGATGGGCGCTGTCAGCTCCTCCCTGATGTCGGGACTTCCCGCAACCGCAGCCTTAGCCGTCTGGATATCCTTTCCGAAACTGCTGATCTGCACCTGGTCTGCACGGGATACATTTCCCTCTTTCCGGGTTTGATTTACCTTCTTGGTCTGATACAACTGCTGTACCTGAGTATATGCTTCAATACGCATCAAGGATCCCTCCTTCCTGTAATGTTTATCGGCAGTGGGGGAAAATACTTTAGCCCTCCGGGCGATAATTTTCCGTTAAAAAACTCCTGTCCCCATTATCTGAAACGGGCAGGAGTTCTTTGTGATGCTTTATATCTTACGAAACATAGAGAAGCCGCCAAACACGGAATATGTACCCCGGCCAGACATACCGCCAACCGGATGGCCGCATCTTTGAACACCCCTGTAGGGAAAAGCCAAATCAGCATATCCTTTGCAGGGTTTAAAATCCATCGGTCATTGTTGAAAAAAAGCCGGTGAAAGCTGTTGATAAATCCTCTCAAATCCAGCAGAATCCATACAGCGATTATAAAGGACAGTCCAATCAGGACCAGCCACGAGAAAAGATAAGTTCTGCACAGCAGTTCCGCTTTCCCCTTGAAAAACATGACAAAAAACAATACCGCCAGTCCAAAAGCACAAAGGGAACATACAACTTTGCCCTGCTTTATCATACCGGCAATATCGTCTATATGCTCCACATCCCGCTGACTGAAAAACCGTTTGTCGGTCCCGTCCACAGTCACGGTAATATCCATGTCACCGCTCTGTCCCTTAGCCCGGAGCATCAGTTCATCCACCACACGGTGAAGTTCCTCCCCGCTGATTTCCAGCAGGGAGGCTACCTGATACTTCTCGCATTCGTCATTTAAAAATTCTGCCCGAAAAAAGCATAGGTACACCGACAATAAAATAATCATCATATGAAACAGCATCGCTGCCGCCCATGCGGCAAGTCTGTTCCCCCACTTCCCACTTTTAGATTTCATACCTTAGAAAAGCAGGTTGGACAGATTTCCCATATTCTTAACAGCATCGGGAACATACAGCATGCATGCCTTGGATGCAACAAAGACAGAAATGGCAATAAACACAAACATCACGATAAATGTTGTGTAAAGCGCCTTGTCTGCCTGCATTTCGCCCAAGCCCTTGACAGCCTCCAGCAGGAAGCAAAGTGCCATCAATACGGAACCGTAAAATACAGCTACTCCTATAACAGGATTAATCAATCCCAGTACAATGCTGACAATGATAAAAGGAATCACTGCCACGGAACGCACAGCGGTCAGTGCCAACAACTGCTTCAGGCTGCTCTTCAGTTTCAGAATCAGTTTTGCAACCCAGAACAGGAGTAACAGCAGTGCAGTAAATATTACGGAAAACAGAAGTGTCAGGAAGAAAGCCTTCACGCCTGAGAACTTGTAGTCGTCCAGGAAGCCCATGCCCATATCAAATACTTTGTTAATCTTGCCGATTAAAACACAGCTGAAGATGGAGGACAGAAGTGCCTGCAACACCATAAAGCATACAGATACCGCAATCTCCGTGTTCTCCACAAAAGCCTTTCCGCCTGTAACAGGATGTGTGTACACGCCCAGGAAGCCCTTCCATACGTTCTTTGCAGCATTTGTCACCTGCTCCTTGTCAGGCATGGGGATAGAGGGCGCAGCCTTGGGTGCAGCCTCCTCCGCCTTAGGTGCTTCCGCTACAGGTGCAGCCTCCTCTGCCTTGGGTGCTTCCGCTGCGGGTGCAGCCTCCTCTGCCTTGGGTGCTTCCGCTACGGGTGCAGCCTCCTCTGCCTTGGGTGCTTCCGCTGTCTGGCAGCTGCATACCTCGCCTTCCTTTAGCTCTTTTCCACAAAACTTACAAAATGCCATCTCTTTTCTCTCCTTTATATTAATCTTCAAATTTAGAACCGCATTTTTCGCAGAACTTTGCCCCCTCCGGTCTGGGTGTCCCGCATTTTTCACAGAATTTGGAAACCGTCTTTTCCTCTTTTGCTTCTGCCGCTTCTTCCTTTACCGTGCTCTGCTCCGCAGGCGCTGCCTCAGCATTTACCACGCTTGCCTCAGCAGGCGCTGCCGGCTTTTCTTTTTTCCGAAATACTCCCAGCTTTACCAAAAGAACCAACAGACTGATAACTCCTACAGCCAGGAATATCCAGAACAATATGGCAATCACATCTATTTTGCTTCCCACATATGTAATGTTCACCCGATTGTTGGAGAATGTGGCATGCAGTTTTCCACCCTTTACCTCCGCAGAGTCCGCAGTGCAGTACTGCATGTCGGCAAAAAGCCCCAGCTTTGCGGTATAATTCACCTGAAAACCATCCGTCACATATTCCAGCATATTTCCGAAGGAAAGCGTTTCTGTAAATGCCTCCTGCTTTTTCACCTTCCAGAATTCTCTGTCACAAGCATAGAAAACAGATGTCTTGGCATCAAACAACAGTCTCGAGCTTTCCTCCAGTTCCTCTCCGCTTCCCTTCTGGGTAATGGTGACAGAATAAACATCATCCGATGTCTTGCCGGAAACCTTGACATCCGCTTTTTTCTCCGGCTCCTCCGCGTCTGTCTCCGTACCCGTCTCTGCACCCGCTGCCGATTCGGATTCCGCAGGCTGCTCCTCTGCCCCGGCGATTCCCGCCCGGACTTCCAGCGCCTCCGTCATGGCAGCCTGTTCCTCTTCGTCAGGTGTCTTCTCCAGGCTGAAGGTAAGTGTTCTCTTCCAGTCTCCGCCAAGGGTTCTGTCGGTCTTCACCTCCAGTTCCTTTACCCTGTATGCCTTCTGAATCAATGTGGAAAAATCAACAAAGCTGTCATAATAATAACTATCACTGTACAGATCATAACCGCTGTATTGCTCCCAAGGCTGACCCGTATAGCCCTTGGAAATACCATCCCGGGACTCATACGCATAATAGGAATCTGCCTTCTTTATCGCATAGGCTACACGGATTGAGCTGTAATTTCCCGCCAGATACCCGGTCAGGTCAATGTGCTCCGTCAAAAGCTCATCAAATGTAAAAGGCGCCGAATTCTCTGACATATCTGCGGCGGTAACGCTGCAGTTCTCCGAGTCAAAAACCGACCGGTTAAAAGCTTCCAGCTGCTCCGCGGTCAGGCTGTCAGCAGAAACGGTAAAGAGCGTGCATCCGTCTCCCTCACTCCATTCGCCCTTGGCTCCCTTCGGAACTACACTGTCCATATACGCCTTAATCTCGTCACCCTTCTTCTCCATGGAAGATGCAGGAATCTGCACCACCACACGGCGGCCGTAGTTACCCAACTCGTTTATCTGGGTCAGAATATGTATCGCATCTACAGACACATAATCAACCTGACTTACCGAAATCATGCTGCCGGTGCTGTATGTCTCATTGCCGTACACAACACATACTGTTCCGACAGAAAAAATCATATCCGCATTGGAGGAGGAAACAAATCCATTGTTTACCAGCAGGTCCTCCATCCACTTTAACAGTTGCTTATCGTTAAAGCTCTCCTCCACGCTGATTCCGCTTGCCCAAACAGTATCGGGTGCCGCAATCGTCAGGTCGACAGATTCCACGCCCAGAATATTTTCTACCTTTGTCTTGTAATCCTCCGGGGAGCTGAAAGCAATCTCCATGTCATACTGCTTAACTCCGTTCTCCTCACTGTAGTTCCAGGTCATCCCCTCGGGGCACGCACCGTCCATGAGAGCATTAAAATCCTCAATGTTGCCGGTAAAATACTCCTGAAAAACGCTGTCGCTGATTGTAATATTCATCTGCCTTGTACCGGACAAATCCCCGTTGATGACCAGGGTGGTATCAATGGTAGAACCGGCGCTGCATCCTGTCATCAGGAAAATCATAAACAGCGCTCCGCAGACAATTGCTACTCTGTGCATTATTTTTTCTGCTAATGTACTTCTCATTTTTATCCTCCGTTAACCGCCCGGGCTTAGTATGCACTCAGATAGACTTTTCCGCCTACCTCTTCCAGGTCGATTTCCTCATAATCTGCTTCCGTGCATTGCCCATCCTGATTATAAATCAGAAATGCCTGCACTCCGGATACACCCTCTTCGTCTTTGATGACATCTCCGTAGAGAATGTTGAGCTTTCCGGCATCCGTAATGTCAAACAGGCTGTCTCCCAATTCACCCAGAGCCTTCATTTCCGCCTGTACATCAGGTGTAAAGCAGGACACCACAGTAGCAGTCTTTCCTTTATTCATGCCCTTTTCAAATTTGTCCAACACCGCTATTCCCGGCTTCATCAGGCTGCTGCCAACCGCTGTGCAAACCGCAAGGACAAGGCAGAAAAAGGTAACCCAAAAGGCGGGCTGTTTCAAAACACGCTTCATTTTCCTCTCTCCTTTGTATTTATATAAATTTTATTAAATTTTAATAAATTTATGTTATTCTGTCAACAATTTCTGCGCCTTGTCCTGCAACGCTTCAAAGCTGTCCACCATATTATAAACCACGCTCTCTCCGCAGATTGCCTTAAAGTGCTCCCCGGCACAATGGATTTTTGATTCCTCAACGAAACGGAGCTGCGCAGAATTCATGGTTCCCTTTGTCTCAGTCACAAAATATATGTGTTTTACGGTTCCTTCACAAAAGGCAATTGCCCAGTCCGGCGTGTAACGGCCTACCGGAGTTGAGACAAAAAATCCCTCCGGAAGTTTCACATAAACGGCAACATTGTCTGCCGCATCCAGTTTTTCGGCAAACCTCCGCTCGCTTACAGAGTCATAGACAATATGGTCATAGAGGTGCTTCTCTGCCTTCATTGCATTGACGCCAAGCCTGCCCCTGATTGTGGGTTCCGTAAATATTTCTGTCCCGAATTTTTCCTCTGCCGCACGGTAGGTTATGTGCTCAATGACTGCAGCAGCCTTCTCTTCATTGATTATTGCTGCTGCCTTTGCTATAAATTCTTCCGGGTTATCCCTAAACTGGTTAAAAACAGGCTTTGCAATTCCGGTGAGTATATCTACAACTGCCTTTCTTGTAAGTTTTGTTTCATCCACAAGCTTACCCACCAAATCATACTTCACGCCGCCGTTTGCCGCGGCTCTGAACGAAGAATCATATGTACCAAGACTTTCCCGGACAAACGAACTGCCTGATGCCAAATCATCCTTCGACTTAATCTCATCCATATGACCGGCTTCCACCCTGAAATAAGTCTTTGTCACACGAAGACCGGAATCCAAAGCCGATATGGATTTCCGCACAAGTTCATCTGTATCAAAATCCACCGTATACACCGATTTCTTATTGATTCTGTTCCACAACTCCCGGAATTCCCTGCTGTTAAGTTTGTCGTAATCGACTTTCAACTCCACATTATTTCTTCGCGCATTCTCCGGCTGCATCGCCTTCCCGTTATAGACGGAATCCAGAATCGTTGTTATTCCATGCCCATATTCTTTGATTTCATCGGGAAATACAACTTTTTCATTTTTCCTGTCCTCATAATACTTGTCAGTGAGAGCCCCGTCCGGATCAATATATGCCTGCTGAACCAGATAGAAAAAGATACGGTTGGCAATACCGGTATCTATGACCGTGGCGTTGCCGTTTTGATCCCTAACCACCTTGTTTGCAAACAAGTCCACAGTGACAGATTTGGGTCTGTCAGCTATTGCGTCAGCCATCTCCGTCTGTAAGCCCTTGGCAAAAGAATCATAGCTTTCGCTTGCAAGTACGGTAAGCACATTAATATTGTGTACGTCATTGCCCAGCGCATTGACGTCCATGCGCTCGCCGTCCCGGTTTACGCACAAACGCAACCCTCGGCCAACTTCCTGCCGCTTGCGGACATTGCTTCCGCTCTGTTTTAAGGTACAGATTTGGAATACATTGGGATTGTCCCAGCCTTCCCGCAATGCCGAATGAGAAAAGATAAATCTGACCGGCGACTTCCCGGGATCCCGTTCCAGCAGCAACTCTTTATTCTTCATAATCAGGTCATACGCATTAATGTCATCGGAGGTTCCCTCTCTTTTGTCAGTAACCCTGCTGTTGGTCATGCGCCCCTTTTTATCGATTGAAAAATATCCCGCGTGTGTTTTGGAAGGTTGAATTGCTTCCAGATAGGCCATATATTCTTCATCGCCAATCTCCCGCTGCATGTTTGAAACAATATCCCGGTACTCTTCCTCAAACATATCCGCATACTTGCCGTTTACCGCCAGCCCGTCTGCATATTCCCTGTAATTTGCAACTTCGTCTACAAAAAACAGGGACAATACCTTAATGCCCATGGAAAAAAGTCGGCGTTCCCTGTCAATATGGGAGAGAATCGTCTCCCGAATCTGAATCCTGCGGATCTGATCCTCACTGACCTCCCCAATCACTTCACCCGCATGAATCTTTGTGCCATTGAGGAACTCTATAAAATCATCCCTGCCATCAATCCGTTTCACCACAAAGCCGTTTCTGTATTCCCCCAACTCGTTGGAAAGGCTATACAGATTACAGCCTTCCCCTACCGTGAAATTCTTTCTTCTGATTGCTCCACCCGCAGTCTTACAGTCAATGGATATCGTAGCTGTAGGGGCCGCCTGAGAGAGATTGATACTCTCAAGATAGATATAACTGCTGGCGGCATTGCCTCCGGCCTCGGTGATACCCTTAACCGCAATCTTCTTCACCAGCTTTTTGTTATAAGCCTCCATTGCGTCAAGCCGATAAACCATGTTGTAAATACTGTCTGCTTTATGCGTAGCGGAATAACGGAGTGTGAGAAGGGGATTAAACCGTTTCAAGCCTTCTTTGGTTGCCGGTCCCTCTACAGACTGCGGTTCGTCAATAATCAGAACCGGGTTCGTTTTTGCGATCATTTCAATGGGCCGGCGTGACCTGAACTCATCCAGTTTCATATAAATACGGCGTGCATCTTTGCCCTTGGCATTAAATGCCTGGGAATTGATAATCATGACATGAATGGAGCTGTCAGCCGCAAAATGGTCTATGTCGGTGAGATGGGCAGAATTGTAGATAAAAAACCTTATTTTTCTGCCATACTCCCCGGCGAAATGCTCCTGCGTCATCTGAAAGGATTTATAGACTCCCTCCCTGACAGCAATACTTGGAACCACAACAATAAACTTGCTCCAGCCGTATGCACGGTTCAACTCGTATATCGTCTTGATATAGGTATAGGTCTTCCCCACACCTGTTTCCATTTCAACAGTAAGGTTGTATTTCCCCTTCAGTTCCCGGGACGGCTCGATTTGATTGCCCCTCTGAATCTTCTGTATATGTTCGAGAATTACTCTGTCACTCAGTTCCGGGACAATCTTCTGGTTACACCATCCGGTGTCATCCTGTTCCTCGGTCAATGACATTTGATAATACCCGGAGCCTTTGTCCATCCGAAAGGAGGGTGTCAGATAAGGCTGACCGGCAAAAACATCAACAACCGCCTTCGCTGCATCCGCCTGAAATTTTTGATGCTTATACTGTATTTTCATGATGGAGACCTCATTTCCACAGTCTGCGGTCAGAGAACAGATTATTGCAGGCGTGACCATCCTTGATTTTCTGATAATAATACACCGCCAGCTCCGACTTTCCCGGCTGCACCATTTTCTTTATCCGGTGATTCCGCAATATGTCATTCTTCAAGGTATATCCCATGATGTAAAACCTCTTGTCATCCACATAAATGCGAACCTGAATCATGCTCATATTGTCATATTCTTTTTTCAAAAGCTTATTTACAAATTCTTTTCCCCAGGCACAACCGAAAGTCTCCCGGCAGTTATATACAAAATTGCAATACTTCTCAAAGGTATCGATATCTTCGCTCGCTCTGCAATACAACGGATAGGCCAGATAATCGTCCTGATTAATCAATTCCAGCAGCTTTTCCAAATCTCCCGCCGAATCGGTTCTCTTTTTCTCATTCACCGCTGTGGACTTAATCTCGACGGTATATATTTCGTCCCGCTCCATATCTGCCCGCAGCGCCGAAGAAATATGCCCGTATCCGTTCCCGGCTATTTCGCTTTGTATTCTCGTCACATACCCGGCAAGTATCTCTTCTTTTCCGGCTGCTTTTCTGTACAGCAGTCCATCAAAGGGCGCAGACTTTTTGTATTCATCCGTCCTGATACGGTCATAGGTCACATACTCAAAATTCAGGAACTGTGATGCATATGCCTCAAAAGCATTTTCTGCCCTTTTCCCCTGGGATGTATTGCTGTTAATTTCGGCCTGTGTTCTCTCCGGCTGCCAGGTATTCGCGGTATAGGCAGCCATGCGCTCCTCCGGGGCGGGAATTGAAGTTGAATCAATCAAAACGACGCCGTTCATCACACAATAAGCCATCATTACCATTCCTCCGTCATAGTACTTTTACAACCGTTTTCGGTGAATATAGCTTAAATAATTCTTCAGCATTTATTTTTTCCGCACTACACCGAAATCCGGCATCCCTGAACACAGCCCTTTGGGGCTGCATTTTAGCCATACTTTTCACTACATTTTCGGTTATATTGCAGTCAAAACAGGCAACCAAATCGCCCTCATTGTATATCTGAATTGCCTTTCCGTCCGTTTCCACAGTCCTATACCGCAAAGAAAGAGGGATTCCCCATTCCAGGAGGCAACCGTACAGCAAATCCAAATCGGAACGGTCTTCTTTGATATTCGTTTCCAGCATGGAAAGCAAATCCTGTGAGTATTCATCCGCCGTGTAATACACATCATTCATATTGCTCTCCGCCAGCTTCAGGCACCTGAACCCGGAATCAAAGTCCCCTACCGATATCCCGTTTTCATCTGCAATTTGTGCCGCAGCCCTTCTGATACGCTCTTTGCCCACATCACAGATGTTCCCGAATCCCGCTTTGTATGCAGCCGAGGATTCCTCACACGCCTCCGGCAGCTGAACCATGATAAATTTCCGGTTTTTCTGTTCTTTCGCATTGAGTTCCATAACTGCATGCGCCGTTGTGGCAGACCCGGAGAAGAAATCCATCACAATTGCGTTTTCATCGGAAAACATGTTGATAAAATACTCAATCAGGTCTACCGGCTTTACGTTTTCGAATACCCGGACTCCGTCAAACAGATTTTGCACACATTGGGTTCCCACATTATAGATGCTTATCATTTCTTTTGGGATTAAAGTGGATGGTGCACCCATTGCATCCCCCAGATATTTCTTTATGTATATATTCCAATGTGCCTGCTCTCCGTTTTCATTCACCAGCGGTCCGGTGGACGATTGCTTAAACGTTACCAGCCCCTCTGTCTGCGCTTCCTCAAACCGCTCTCTGATAAAGCGATAGATATATCCCTCCTTCGGCCTTACCCGCTCTCCGTCAGGACATGTTATGAGATATTTTTGATTCACATTGGTTGACTTATTTTTAAAGAGAAAGTCCTTGTCGCGGTAGATACCCCTTTCATCTCTTTGGGTATACATCCTTTTTGCCCCTTCCGACAACGGCGCATAAATCGTGGGAAGAGCCTCTTTATTCTTCGCATAGCAAAGTACATATTCATGGGTTTTGCTGGCAAATTTCGGTCTTATGCCTCCTGCGGTAGAACAGTTCCAGATAAAGCAGGTTACCAGATTGTCTTCGCCGAAAATCTCATTACAGATTCTGCGCATGTTTTCTATTTCGTTATCATCTATGGAAATTACAATGACGCCGTCCTCCGTAAGCAGATTGCGTGCCAGCATCAGGCGCGGATAAATCATGGAACACCAATCGGAATGAAATCTCCCGTTTGTGTCCGTGTTCTTAAACAATCTTTCACCAGCGTCGTTATACTCTCCGTTCCGCTCAGCGTATTCCTCCTTCGATAGTTTAAAGTCGTCCCGATACAGGAAATCATTACCTGTGTTGTAGGGGGGATCTATATATATCATTTTTATCTTGGACAAATAAGATTCCTGCAACAATTTGAGCACATCAAGATTGTCCCCTTCAATATACAGATTCTCCGTGATATCCCAGTTCCTGCTCTCCTCCACACAGGGACGCAGAGTTTTCCTGATGGGCCTGTTTCCTTCCATAATGGCGGCTTTTTTCCCCACCCATGTAAACTCATAAGCTTCATCCCCCTCAACAAGGTCACCGGAGAGCATCTGACGAAGCAGGTCGAAATTTATGGTTTTCTTTGCTCTGCCATTCTCATCTGTCGTCTCGGTAATGCAATTAGGGAATAATGCCCCAATGGCTTCCATATTCTTAGCAGTCCTGTCGACCGATTCCATTCTCATCTTCTCCATCCCGCAGTTCCTCCGGTTTCGTCAATCAATAAAAAGTATAACATACCATCTTTTTATTTCATAGAAAAATCTTTAGGAATAAACGGGTTGGCTTCCTAAAAAATTCTCAATGTGTCCTGCTCTCGCTCGACACCTCATACGCCACATATTCGTGTGCGTATTCATAGCCAAGCTTTTCCGCCAAATGAACTGAGTTCATATTTTGTGCGTCCCAACTTGGATATAGGTTTTCCTTCAAGCACTCCAAAATCAGAGCAGCACAAACTGTAGTTGCCAAGTGCTTTCTTCTTTCAGATTCTACTGTATCAACTTCAATTTCAATACCTTCTTTATATCTGGTATACGATGAGGCACCTGCTACAATCACATCATCTTTCATGATAACCATTCCTCTTCCGTACTCCAGATACCTTTCTTTGCTGCCAAAAGCAGAAACAAAATCTGCCGTCACAGGATTTAGCAAACATTTATCATAGATATCGCTATCAATCCTTTTCAGCTTATATCCTTCAGGCAGTTGACCGGCCATATCCTGAAGCTTCATTGTGTCAAACTTTGTATCCTTCTTAATGGCATATCTTATGAATATATTAATGTTTCTTCCCAACCGGCAAATATCGACTCAACTTTTGTTGTATCATAAAGCTCGTAAACCATCCTATTCCTCCCGGGTGCTCAGCCCCCCAAAAACGTCACAATTCAAGATTTCTCAAGTAATTTGTTAACCTCATCTATTATACCATGAAGCAATACTTACGGAAATAATTGTTTGTTCCCTTGTTCCGATAATATCACCATATCTCCTACGTTTTTTATTTGAGGTCGCAATTTGCGACCTCAAATAAATTGTACATTCTCTATAACACATATCTTTTCTACCTTCCTTTCTGCTTTACGCTTTCCTTATGGATTCACGCACCACACCGGGAACAACCCC
>JAEDMI010000049.1 GCA_016303085.1 Acetatifactor sp. | reverse complement strand
TGGCTGCCGGCTGAATCAGGGTGCTGTGCTCTCGCCATGGAGAGAACCCCCTCTGTGTGTTTTAAACTGTTTTCAAAGCCGTTTGCTGCAAACTCTCCCTTGATGCTGTAGCCGGGGCCGCCCATGCCCGTGCCGTCGGGGCATCCGCCCTGAATCATGAAGCCCTTGATAACACGGTGGAAAATCAGGCCATCATAGAATTTTTTTTGAATCAGGCTGATAAAGTTATTGACGGAGGTAGGAGCTATTTCAGGATAAAGCTCCGCCTTGATGATATCTCCGCTTTTCATTGTAATGGTAACAACAGGATTTTGTGCCATATGAATTGTCCTTTCTGAAAAAAGTGATAAAATAATAATGTTAACATTATACCGCAATGCAGGAAAACCGTAAAGAGGGAAGTGGACGGGTGTGAGCTATTTAAGACAGATAAAAGTACATACCAAAGGACAGACGGGGACTTTGTTTGTGACAGACGATGACAAGACCGCTGCAAGGCTGCGGGACGAAGGCGAAGCAGTGTTGATTTATTTCCATGAGAGAAACCGGGAACAGGACTTTTCGGGTTTTTTGTTCGGGGTGGAGGAGCCGGAAAATCTGGAGAAGGATTATGTGGAGAAGGTTTACCGCAGACTGAAGGGCCTGCCCTGGGATATACTGGAGACAAAAAGGTGCCTGATTCGGGAGACTGTACCGGAGGATGTGGATTCCTTCTATGAGATTTACAGCGACCCCTCTGTCACAAAGTTTACGGAGGACCTGTATCCGGAGAAGGAGCAGGAAAAAGCCTATATCAGAGAGTACATTGAAAAGGTATATACCTATTATGAATTCGGGGTATGGACGATAGTGGAGAAAACCGGTGGTGCTGTCATCGGCAGAGCAGGCTTCTCCTACAGGGCGGGCTACGATGAACCGGAGCTGGGCTTTATCATCGGAGTACCCTGGCAGAGACAGGGATATGCGGAGGAAGTGTGCAGGGCAGTCTTAAGCTACGGCTGGGATAATCTGGGGTTTGACAGGGTTCAGGTGCTGGTTGAGACAGAAAATGAACCTTCTCTCAGACTCTGCGAAAAGTTGGGATTCCTTGCGACGGAAGAGTTAACGATGGGGGAACGGCAGTATTTTAGACTGATTCTAAAAAAGTGAAGCTGAAAAATTATAAAATTTTTGTTGACAGAAAAAAAAGTCGGTGTTATACTCCGATACATAAAGCAAAGGCGCTATGGAGAAATCCGTAGTGCCTTTTGTTGTGTGGCGATGCGATGGGGCTTCAAAGGGAGAGCTCTGTGCGTCGCTAATTTTTTTTGAGGAGGAAAAAGTTATGACAGAGGAAATTTTAAGCACAATCCAAAGTGAAGTGTTCGGCGTCTGGTTCTTAATCGGTGCTGCGCTGGTGTTTTGGATGCAGGCAGGCTTCGCAATGGTGGAGACAGGTTTTACCAGAGCCAAGAATGCCGGCAACATCCTGATGAAAAATCTGATGGACTTCTGTATCGGCACAGTGGTGTTTATTGCAATCGGCTTCAGCTTTTTGCTGGGAGAGGATCTGCTGGGATTTATCGGAAAACCCGGATTTGACATTTTTACGGCGTATGAAAGTTTCGATTGGTCCAACTTCGTGTTCAACCTGGTATTCTGTGCTACTACGGCAACCATCGTATCCGGAGCCATGGCTGAGAGAACAAAATTCCTGTCCTATTGTATTTATTCCGCAGTTATCTCCGCACTGATTTATCCCATAGAGGCACACTGGATTTGGGGCGGCGGCTGGCTTGCACAAATCGGCTTCCATGATTTTGCGGGCTCCTGCGCAATACATATGGTAGGCGGTATTTCCGCATTGATTGGTGCAAAGATACTTGGACCCCGTATCGGTAAGTTTACGAAAGATAAAGATGGAAAGATTACAAAGGTCAATGCGTTCCCCGGACATAACCTTCCCATCGGTGCGCTTGGTGTATTCATTCTGTGGTTCGGCTGGTACGGCTTCAACGGTGCTGCTGCAACCAGCATGGATCAGCTCGGTTCTATTTTTGTTACTACTACCATTGCTCCCGCAGTGGCAACCGTAACTACAATGATTTTTACCTGGATTAAGTACGGAAAACCTGATGTTTCCATGTGTCTGAATGCATCTCTTGCAGGCCTGGTGGCAATTACCGCTCCCTGCGATGTGACGGATGCTTTCGGTGCGATTGTAATCGGTATTGTGGCAGGTCTGTTAGTTGTATTCGGTGTATGGCTTCTGGATTACAAGTTGCGTATCGATGACCCTGTTGGTGCTGTTGCCGTTCACTGTCTCAACGGTATCTGGGGTACTATCGCAGTAGGTCTTTTTGCAACAAATACAGCTCCGGGATACGGCATTGCAGATGCCAATGGGGTAGAACTTACCGGTCTCTTCTATGGCGGTGGTTTCAAACTCCTCGGCTTACAGCTCCTTGGATTTGTGGCTGTGGCAGCATGGACAACCGTAACCATTACCATCGCTTTCCTGATTATCAAAGTAACTGTAGGCCTTCGTGTTTCCGAGGAAGAGGAAATTGTGGGTCTGGATGCAAAGGAACATGGTTTGGCCTCCGCATATGCCGGCTTCTCCATCATGGATGTATCCGGTGGTATTATGGATGTCAACGAGAATACGGACCTTGGCGAGAGCGATTATGTGGCAGCTTCCGATACCAAGAAGGAAGCTGCGGTTCCCGTCGTGGAGGTTCCCTCCGTGTCCGCAACCGGTATTTATAAGGTAGTTATCATCGCCAAGATGAACAGATACGATATCCTGAGAAAGGCTATGAACGATTTGGGTGTAACCGGTATGACTGTCACCAATGTGATGGGCTGCGGTATCCAGAAAGGTGCCGGAGAGATGTATCGTGGTGTTGAGATGGATGCTACTCTGCTGCCTAAGATTAAGGTTGAGGTGGTTGTCAGCAAGATTCCTGTATCCCAGGTGATTGAAGCAGCTAAGCATGCTCTGTACACCGGACATATCGGTGACGGTAAGATCTTCGTATACAATGTAGATAAGGTAGTTAAGGTTCGTACCGGCGAGGAAGATTTCGCCGCACTACAGGATGTGGAGTAATCGAACCAAGCATAACTTAAATAGCTTTCATCTTAATCCCTTAGTTTAGTATATGGAAAAAGTCCGGGTGCTTCCACCATCCGGGCTTTTTCGTGCTTTCATATCCGGCTGCCGGTCAGAGCGGCTGCTGTGAATTATTTCAAATGTGTTGATGTATCAGGTGATTAATGTTATAAATAACAGTAGAAGGGAGGATTACAAAATGTATACAGCAGACGAGAAGAGATATGACAGTATGAAATATAATCGCTGCGGAGCCAGCGGTTTATTTCTTCCGGCAGTTTCGTTGGGACTTTGGCATAATTTCGGTTCCAACGGCAATTTCGATAATATGGAAGCAATGTGCCGAACCGCCTTTGACAAGGGGATTACCCACTTTGATTTAGCCAACAATTACGGCCCCGTGTCCGGAGCTGCAGAGGAAAATTTCGGGCGCATTTTGAAAAATGGCTTGGGAGAGTACAGGGATGAATTGGTTATCTCCACCAAGGCCGGTTATGGTATGTGGCCCGGACCTTACGGCGACTGGGGCAGCAAAAAGTATCTGGTAGCCAGTCTGGATCAGAGCCTGAAGAGGATGGGACTGGACTATGTGGATATCTATTATCATCACAGACCGGACCCCGGTACGCCCATCGAAGAGACAGCCCGGGCGTTGGACGGTATTGTGAGAAGCGGGAAGGCGCTTTATGTGGGAATATCCAACTACAATAAGGAGCAGACTGTTGCCATCGCAAAGCTGTTCGCGGAGATGGGTACTCCCTTTATTATCAACCAGAGAAACTACTCCATGTTCGACAGGTCTATTGAGAGAGACGGCCTGAAGGATTATGCTGCTGCCCACGGCATCGGTATTATCACCTTCTGTCCGCTTGCCCAGGGACTTTTGACGGACCGCTATCTCCGCGGCATTCCCGAGGACAGCCGTGTCCGCAAGGATGGACGCTTTTTAAACGAAAATTCAGTCACGGAAGAGAAATTGGCAAAGGTGCGTGCTTTGAACGAGCTGGCTGCCCGGAGAGGACAAAGCCTGGCACAGATGGCCCTGGCCTGGATTCTCAGGGACGGCGATATTACAAGCGTTCTGATTGGCGCGTCCAAACCGTCTCAGATTCTGGACAATATCGGAATGCTTCGGAATATGGAGTTCAGCGAGGAAGAGAGAAAGAAAATAGACGAAATACTGATGTGAACAGTTGCATTAGAGAAGATGAAGAAAGGACTGACATAATTGTCAGTCCTTTTGAAGTTCCTGAAAGGTGTAAAATTTCAGACCAAGTTCATCGGCTTTTTCAAACAGAAAAATAAGTCTTTCTTCGGTGACACACCAGTCTCCGTATGAGATGGCATGAGAATAAAGAGAAGCAACAGCCCCTACATTGTCGCTGAGTTCTGACAGAATTCGGGTAATGGAAGCTTCATATTCTTCATCAGAAGCATGATTTATATTATCAAGTGAATAGGACTCTACAAAACCATGGCGTAAATCAGCTTTGCTGTGCAAGTCATAATAGTATGCACCCCGAAGTACCTTATAGTGATTCAGAAGCTGTTCGTTCAGGTTCTGGTCATACGAGCCGTATGGGTAGGCAAAGGTTGTCAGTTCAATGCCCTTTTCCCTGAATGTTTCAATCGGGTCGATGACGGCAGATTGAATTTCCTCCGGGGTGGCTTCAGTCGCTTTAAGATGATATGCGCCGTGATAACCTATTTCATGCCCTCTTTCCACAGCTTCATAGCAGAAGTCGGTGGGCTCGAAACTATTGACAAAAAAAGTTACCTTAACGCCATATTCATCAAACAAATCAAAGTAGGAGGACCAGTTGTCTGCATTGTAATCATCAAATGCAAGAAGAATGCCGGATTGACGAGCCTGTTTTACACGATATAATTTTATTCCTCCGAGAGTTATAACAGCGGCAAAAAACAGGCAGCCGAGCACAATTAACCATGTTTTCTTTTGCAACTTCATGTCTATAATCTGCCTTTCTATTTTCCGTAGAAAATTTGTGCGATAGGTGAATCAGGAGACAAAATCACTGTCTTGTTGTTGCCCTGCATGGAAATCTTCAGGGCATCCAGACTTCTGACAAAGGAGTAGAATTCCTGCTTGGATGCATCGTTGTATGCCTCGGACAGAATTCTCATATATTCCGCTTCGCCTTCTGCGATAAGGATTTCTGCTTCCTTTTCCGCCTCAGAGAGCATCACGGTCACTTCCATATCGGTGGTATTCCGGATCTTCTGGGCCTCGGAGCTTCCTTCTGCGGTGTAGGTGGCAGCAATGTTGTCACGTTCGGAAATCATACGCTCGTAGACAGCTGATTTGTTGTCACTGGGCAAATCCAGCTTTTTTGTCTCAAAATCAAGAAGTTCGATGCCGTACTGATCCAGAGAGGTACCGATGTTGTCTATAATTGCCTGGGAAAGCTTGCCGTTGCGACCGGAAATCACATCATCCTGAGTGGTACTGCTGATAATGTTTTTCGTGGAGTTGTAAACAATGGCATCCAGTCTGCTCTCGGCATTGGAGATGGAGCAGTTCAGGGTCTGGGCAAACTTTACAGGGTCTGTGATTTGCCAAAGGATATAGCTGTCACAGATCATGGTCTTTTTATCGCTGGTGATGACATCGGAGGGGGACAAATCGTAGAGCAGAGTCTGCTTGGGCAGGGTGTCTACGCTCTGAATAAAGGGTATCTTAAAGCTGACGCCTGCTTCGGAAATAACATGGTCGATTTTACCGAACTGGCGAACCAGGCTGTATTCGTTTTCCTGTGTGATGACAATACTGGATGCACCGATTATCACTACTGCAAAGACAGCAATGGCCAGAATAATTCTTTTTACTGTTTTCATCATTTGCGCCTCCTTAATTATTTTCTGCGCTGCTTTCGGAAGAAGCGCTGTTGTTGGTAGAACCTGTGGTTCCTGAATTACCCGTAAAGGATTCAATGGGATAAATGGTCTGTACATCGCCGTTAGGGCTTTCAATGATGACCTTTAAGTCGGGAAGGACTTCTTCCATAGCTTCATAAAACATACGCTGCTTCGTGATTTCGGGGTTCTTGATATATTCCTCATACATTGCATTGAAGCGTGCCACCTGGGCTGTGGCTTCGTTGATGCGCTCTGTCCTTTTTGCCTCTGCATCCTTGATAATTCCGTCAGCTTTCGCCTGTGCAGAGGGAAGCTGTTCGTTGCGGTACTTGTTTGCATTGTTTAGGGCTGTTTCCTTACCCTGCTTTGCGGTTTCCACTGCCTTAAATGCCTCCATAACCTCTGTGGTGGGAGGCTCGGAGTCCTGTATGGTGATGTTTACCAGCTGAATACCGATGTCCTGCTCCTCCAGACGATCCAGAATCATTTCCTTGATGGATGCCTGAATCTCGTTCTTCCCGGTGGTCAGGACATCGTCCACGGGATAACTGCCGATGACGGTACGGATACAACTCTGGCTGATATTACGTAGAATCTTCAGGGGATCTTTGGAAGCATACAGTGCTTTTACAGGGTCGCTGTATCGGTATTCCACATAGAAATCCACATCGATAAAGTTAAAGTCCGAGGTAATCATCAGGGATTCATCCTCATTTACGGAATTGTCCCCGGTGTTATAACCGATGGAAAAACCCTGAATGGTGGTATTTACTTTTTTTACCTGCTGGATAAAAGGAATTTTAAAATGCAGACCGGGCTCGGTTACCGGGGTGGCTTGTCCCAGAGTAATCAATACAGCCTGCTCCTGCTCCTTGATTTCGTAGGTGGAGTTAAGAACCAGCAGGAGTACCACGAAAGCTGCGATGATGATACCTGCTATTTTACCTGCCGATTTTTTGGATTTCGGCATCTGGCCGCCCTCCATGGTTGTAAAACCGTTTTTTCTGTTGCGAAAAGAATCTCCGCTCATAAAATTGCTCCCTTCTTTGGTAGATATGCCGGAAAAGCCCGGTTACGTTGTGTTAAAAACTTAATACTGTAGTACATCATACATGATATGTCTAAAAAAGGCAATGAAAAGTAATGCACGTTAGAAAAATTTAATGTGCAGGTTGCAGGGATTTTAAAAAAGTAATAGTATGTAAAGTGAAGAGTGGCTTTGACAGCAGGAAGGAACGGTGGATGGAATGAAGGTATATACCTGTTTTCCCGGCGGGAAGGCGAAAGCACTGACCATGAGTTATGATGACGGAAAGATTCAGGATGAGAGATTGGTCAGCATATTCAATAAGTATGGTATAAGAGGAACCTTTAACTTAAACTATGGGATGTTGGGAAAGCCGCCGAGACTTTCCGCTGACAGGATTCAGGAACTTTATCGGGGACATGAGATTGCAACGCACACCATGACCCACCCTACCATCGGGAGATGTCCGCTGACCGAGGTGGCGGAGGAAATACTGGAAGACAGAAGGGGTCTGGAGAAGCTGACCGGACAGATTGTCAGGGGGCATGCTTATCCCAACGGTTCCTATAGCGAAGAAATCAAGCAGTTGTTTCGGTCTCTGGGGATTGCCTACGGAAGGGTGGTTCCGGCAGTGGATGATTTCGAGTTGCCTGCAGACCCTATGGAGTGGCATCCCACCTGTCATCACAATGACCCGGAGCTGATG
This sequence comes from Acetatifactor sp., assembly GCA_016303085.1. Taxonomy (GTDB): domain Bacteria; phylum Bacillota; class Clostridia; order Lachnospirales; family Lachnospiraceae; genus Acetatifactor. Next base: position 5,034 of record JAEDMI010000049.1, on the reverse strand, counting down.
CGGAAAGCATGTTTTTTTGCCGATTATAAAAAGAAGCAGTATTTGAAACTGATGTATGTCTGGGGACACAGCTATGAGTTTGATAATAATGACAACTGGGAAGTGATTGAAGAATTCTGTGAATTTATGGGTGGCAGAGAGGACATCTGGTATGCCACCAACATCGAAATTATTGATTACATGGAGGCGTCAAAGAGACTGCGTTTTTCAGCGGACAGCACTATGGTGTTCAATCCGGGCGCGGAGAGTGTTTGGCTGGAAATCGATGATGAGCGGTATGTGGAAGCCAAGGGCGGCTGCCTGACAAGTCTTATCTGATACGGCTTCTAAGTGAACAGGTCGGGGACATAAGCCAAATTCTGCGGTTTTCCGGGGAAAAGGTGGTGTGCGCGGCAATTCTTACATGAAACGGTATGAAGCGGAGACAGGTATGGGTAACAGAATGAGAGAGAAACTGGAGGACTGTCCGGTGATTGCGGCGGTCAGGGACGATGAGGGGTTGGAGGAATGCCTGAAGACAGAATGCGGCATTGTCTTTATTTTGTACGGGGATATTATGAATATCGCTTCCATCGTGGAGCAGGTGAAGGAAAGAAATAAACTTGCCATGGTACATATGGATTTGGTGGCGGGACTGGGGAGCAAGGAAATCAGTGTCGACTATATCCGCACAGCAACCCGGGCAGACGGCATCATATCCACCAAACCTGCGCTGATTCGCCGCGCAAAGGAGTTAAAACTGTACACGGTAATGCGTTTTTTTGTTATTGATTCCATGGCAGTGGAAAACATTCACAGACAGTGCGAACAGGCAAGACCGGACTGCATCGAGATACTGCCCGGGGTCATGCCAAAGGTCATCGGGCGCATTGCTTCGGCGGTGCGGGAGCCGGTGATTGCAGGAGGGCTTATCACGGACAAGGAGGATGTGATGTCCGCGCTGGATGCGGGGGCAATCTCCATTTCTACCACCAACAGGAAGCTTTGGTATGCGTAAGGATGTTTATATAAACAATAAGTATAAAGGAATCATTGACCATTGGATTCATTAGAAAATCAGTTGCAATACGGCAGACCGCATGCTATAATCATTATAACATATAAATAGTGAGTGCACGAGATTAGGAGTCAGGCAATCAGGATGTCACAGGGTTGGCATTTATTTGCTTGGCTCTTTTTGCATAAGTTGCCGGAGCAACAGTGCGTTTCAATGCAAAAGGTATATTTTTTATACGGTATTTGGGAAAGGAGAATAAAAATGGTAGATGTGGTCGTAATCGGTGCAGGCGTGACAGGCTGTGCAATTGCCAGAGAACTGGCGAAGTATGAATACAAGGTGACGGTGCTGGAGAGAGCTTCCGATGTGTGCGAAGGTACTTCCAAAGCCAACAGCGGAATCGTTCACGCCGGCTATGACGCTCACCCGGGTACACTGAAAGCAAAGTTGAACGTGGAGGGCAACAGGATGATGGAGGCTCTCTCAGAGGAGCTGGACTTTCCGTTTAAAAGGAATGGCTCTCTGGTCTTGTGTTTTGATGATGAAGACCGCCCCAAGCTTCAAAGGCTGTATGAGCAGGGTCTGGAAAACGGAGTGAAGGAGCTTCGCATCATTGAGAAGGATGAGTTGAAACAGCTGGAGCCAAATATTTCCGATAATGCGGTGGCAGCACTTTATGCGCCTGCCGGGGGTATTGTCTGTCCCTTCGGTCTGACTCTTGCGCTGGCGGAGAATGCTGCGGTGAACGGTGTGGATTTTCGGCTGAACACTGAGGTACAGAATATTGAGAAGACCAATGGGGGATATCGTGTTGCCACCAATCACGGTGTTTTGGAAAGCAGGGTGGTTATCAATGCGGCAGGTGTCTATGCGGACCGCTTTCACAACATGGTCAGCGAAGAGAAAATACATATCATTCCCAGAAAGGGTGAGTATTGCCTGATGGATAAAAAGGTGGGCGGCTTTGTCTCCCGAACTGTCTTCCAGTTGCCTACCATATACGGTAAGGGAGTGCTGGTAACACCAACGGTTCACGGCAATCTTCTGGCGGGTCCCACAGCGGTGGATGTGGAGGACTGTGAGGCTGTAAATACCACGAGAGAGGGACTGGATGATGTGCTGAAACGGGCGGCTCTTAGCGTCAGCCATTTCCCCGCCGGGCAGGTCATCACTTCTTTTGCCGGACTACGGGCTCATGAGGAAAAGGGCGACTTTATCATCGGCCAGCCCGAGGATGCACCGGGGTTCTTCGATGCAGCGGGTATTGAGTCACCGGGATTAACCTGTGCTCCTGCACTGGGGCGTTATCTGGCAAAACAGATACTGGAATATCTGCCTGCTCAGGCGAAGAAAGACTTTATCGGAACCCGAAAGGGAATTCCCAGCATGGCGTTGGCCGGACCGGAGGAAAGGGCGAAGCTGATTGAGGAGAATCCTCTGTATGCCAATGTGGTATGCCGCTGTGAGCTGGTGACGGAAGGCGAGATTATGGATGCCATTCACAGGCCTCTGGGAGCAACTACGCTGGACGGTGTAAAGCGACGCACCAGGGCAGGTATGGGGCGGTGCCAGGCTGGCTTTTGTTCCCCTAAGACAGTGGAAATCCTTGCCAGAGAGCTGGACAGGGATATGGCGGAAATCAGTAAAAATGACCCGGGAAGCGAATTCCTGACAGGATATGATAAGGACGACATTGAAGAGTAGGAGGTCGCAGCTTTGTGACGCTCGGGATTGGAGGAAGCTATGAAGAAGGATTTGGTAATTATCGGAGGAGGTCCCGCAGGGCTGGCAGCAGCCATAGCGGCAAAGGAGGCAGGCGTGGATGATCTGCTGATTGTGGAGAGAGATGCAAGGCTGGGGGGCATTTTAAACCAGTGTATTCATAACGGTTTCGGGCTTCACACCTTCAAGGAGGAACTGACGGGACCGGAGTACGCGGGAAGGTATATTGACAAGATGCTGTCATTGGATATTCCCTATAAACTCAATACCATGGTGGTGGATTTGTCAGAGAAGCGGACAGAGGGAGAGAACAGAAAACTGGTGACCGTGATGAACCGGGAGGAAGGGCTTTACACCATTGAGGCGAGAGCAGTGATTCTTGCCATGGGCTGCCGTGAACGCTCCAGAGGAGCATTGAATATTCCCGGCTATCGTCCGGCAGGAATTTATTCCGCCGGCACAGCCCAGCGCTACGTGAATATGGAGGGCAGGATGCCGGGAAAAGAGGTAGTTATTCTGGGCTCCGGTGACATTGGGTTGATTATGGCACGCCGCATGACACTGGAGGGGGCGAAGGTGAAGCTGGTGGCAGAGCTGATGCCCTATTCCGGCGGTTTGAAAAGAAACATTGTCCAGTGTCTGGACGATTTCGGAATTCCTTTGAAGCTGAGCCACACGGTAGTGGATATCAAAGGCAAGGAGAGAGTGGAAGCTGTGGTGATTGCCCGGGTGGATGAACATTTAAAGCCTATTCCCGGCACCGAGGAGGAAATCAAGTGCGATACTTTGCTTTTATCCTGCGGTTTGATTCCGGAAAACGAATTGTCCGAAAGCCTTGGTGTGGAGATGAATCCTGTCACCAAAGGTCCCAGAGTAAATGAGAGCCTTGAGACGGACAGGGAGGGAGTCTTTGCCTGTGGCAATGTGCTCCACGTACATGACCTTGTGGACTATGTCTCGGAGGAGGCAGCCCAGGCGGGAAAACGGGCGGCGGCTTATCTGCATGGCGCTCTGAAAAAGGCGGAGAAGGAGATTCCCATTAAGGCGGTGAACGGTGTCCGTTATACGGTTCCTGCTTCTGTGGATGTAGAAAGAATGGAGAATGTTCAGGTGGTGCGTTTCCGCGTGGGGAATGTATACAGGGATGCGGCTATAGAGGTTTCCGTTAACGGCAGAGTGGTGAGCAGTCGAAAGAAAAAGGTTCTGGCACCGGGAGAAATGGAACAGATTGTTTTGAAAAAAACAGAACTGGAACAGGTGGAAAATTTACAGGAAATCACTGTTGCAATTCGGCAGGATGTGTAAAACATCAAGGCCGTAACAATCTCGTTTGAAAACCTGAAAATTTTCTGTACAGCAGAAGGAAAGTGTACTTTCAGAAGGATTCGTGCCGTTTGGACGGCGGAAGGAGCGGAAAATCTGTGGAAAAGAAAGAATTTGTTTGCATAGGGTGCCCTCTGGGCTGTAATATAACAGTAGAGACAGAGGGGGCGGAAATTAAGACCATCACGGGTAATACTTGTCCCCGGGGAGCAGATTATGTCACCAAGGAACTGACGGACCCCCGACGGATTGTTACCAGTTTGGTGCGGGTCGCGGGAGGTGAGCTCCCTGTGGTATCTGTCAAGACAGCATCCGATATCCCCAAGGGGAAAATCCGGGAATGCATCAAAACATTGAAAAATATTGAATTACAGGCGCCGGTCCGCATGGGGGATGTAGTAGCGGAAAATGTGTGCGGAAGCGGCATTGATGTAATTGCCACGCGAACAGTGGAAAAGGAATAGCAGGTTGCTTTCGGTTTCATGTAGCGGGGCGCCTGCATGCCCCACGTCCTTGTTCGACACGCTTGCGCTTGGGCACTCGCAGCAGCGGTACATAAGGCTACACAGTACGTAGCCTAAGTACCGGCGCTCGTGACAGTCTCACAAGGACGCAGGGCATGGGCGCCCGGGAATATGAGCGGCATGGAAGCACCCGCAGGCATGAGAAGCGTGCAAATACCTGTAGACATGGGGAGCGAGTCGGTGCGGAAAATGTGTGCGGAAGCGGCATTGATGTAATTGCCACGCGAACAGTGGAAAAGGAATAGCAGGTTGCTTTCGGTTTCATGTAGCGGGGCGCCTGCATGCCCCACACCTTTGTGAGACTGTACGAGACATCGGTACTTAGGCTGCGTATTTTGCAGCCTTATGTACCGTTATGTCGAGTCCCAAGCGCAAGCGAGTCGAACAAAGATGTGGGGTATGCAAACGCCCGTAGATGTGGGGTATGCAAACGCCCGTAGATGTGGGGTATGCAAACGCCCGTAGATG
>JAEDMI010000353.1 GCA_016303085.1 Acetatifactor sp. | reverse complement strand
AATTCTTATGTGATTTTACAGAATCCCTGCTGACCCCAAGGACAACTGCACCCTTTTCCATAAACTGGGGGTAACGTTCCGCAAAACCACAGGCCTGCTTTGTACAGCCCGCCGTATTATCCTTCGGATAAAAATACAGGATTACCTTTCTCCCTCTGTATTCTTCCAATGTGTGGATGTCCCCATTCTGATCCGGCAGTGAAAATGCCGGTGCCTTTGTTCCCGTTGCTAACATCGTAAATCTCCTCCTCTTCCTTCTTCTATTTCATCAGGTATTTTTCCCCACTGCAGCCACATACACCGCACACTCATATTCCGGATCTGCGGACGGCCCCGGTACAAAACCCAACAGTTCATCCAGCAGATCCTGATCATAGGCTCCCACAGCACACACACCAAGTCCGATATTCTCCGCCGCCAGATAAAGGTTTTCACAGACATGTCCGGCATCCAGAAGAATGTACTTTGCCGCTTTGAGACCGTATCTCCACTCGCAGCGATATGGTATGGCGCTCCACACGAAGAGTACCGGTGCCGTTGCTGCAAATATCTGCCCACAGAGAGCGTCTTTCAGCTCTCCTGTATACGTTTCTTCACAGACCATCCTTTCCAACAGATGAAGATCCGGCCGATAATGATACAACCCTGCCCGAATCCCTTCCACATGATTCAGGAACAGGTAGGTTTCCAGCGGATGGCGGGATCCTGCAGAGGGAACATTGCGAAACGTAATTGCCGAATCTGTCTGAACCGTATGCCTGATTCCCTGGGTTGCCCATAGCAGATATGCCAGTTCCGTCAGTAATACCGGATCTTTTGCAAACGTTCTCCTGCTGCGCCTGTCTCTGATACATGCGTTCAGATCGACTTCCATATTCAATTCTGAAAAATCTGTCGGAAGATGGATCTGTACCTCTGATCCATACACTTTTACCGGAGCAGGACCGGAGATTTTCTGCTTCTGGTCCGTGTCCTCCGCTCCAATATCGGCGCAGGAATATCCTTTCAGGACTTCTCTGTTTTTCATGATCTGATGTTTTGTTCTATCATTCATCTTCTTTTCCCCGGCATCATTTTCGTTTTCCTGATTTAGTCTAATAATTATGATACCAGGGTCAAAAGGTCTAAACCCACATGAGCTTGCTCATCGGTGGGTAAAAGACCTTGGGACCCGCCCCAAAATGAGCATAAAAGTGGGATGTTAATCCCACGATATGCGAATGTGGGGTAGGATTGTGGGAGTGCGAAGCACGGAACAATCCGTAGGTATCATAGTTGGGGGCTTTTGACCCCAACATCATAATTATTATAATCATTTTTCCGGTTATTGTCAGTAGAATCTCATTTTTTCAAATACGCCACCGGCGTACCTGCCGCAAGGCGCTCTCCGAAGGTGCTTTCACCTGCGCGCCACTGCGATCCGCCGGGTACGGAAACCGTTCCATTTATTTGGGTCTATACGAAAAAACATACGCAAAAGATACAAAAAACCATGAAATGACGGCTAAAATCAGCCACTTTGGGCCTCTGCAAAAAAATGTTGTTCAAAGATACTCAAAATCAGGGAAACTCTGGGTCTCACAACAAACTTTTTCTACATAGATACAAAAGCCGGAAATGCTTCCGTTTTACATGAGTATTTGTGTCTCTCAGATAAATTTTTTTATATAGGCCCAATAGAGATTGTTTCTCTTTTGAATAAGTAGATTCAAAGACAGAGGTTGCTCAGATTCAAGTCACGGCGTGAACGGATAACTCGTATGACACCATATGACACCACAGCTCGGAAATCCTGTGGAATTAAGGGGGCTTTTGTGCTATACTGTACTGGAGATCAAAATTTAAAGGTGCAAAGACAACTGCAAAAGGTAGTGATTTTATATAACACATTTTCAGAAAAATTAGCTGACATTGATGTGACTAAGGTTGAACTTATGGTAGTTCCGGGAGGAAATATTAAGGAAATAGACAATACGCTGGTGTATGTATATATGCGAAATGTCGTGGCAAATCAAAGACCCCGCTGCAAGCAACGGGGGATCAAGCTTGTAGCGATGCAGAGCAGCAGGGTATTTGACCCTCGCGGCAGTCGCCAAATATCCGCACAAGTGCGGCTGCTTGGCTCGTTGCTTGCGGGAATAAAAAGGAACATCTGTGATCTTATAACAGGAATCCGGATGTTCCTTTTTTTATTTGAAAAATCCGTGTCAGTCTCTCCACTGCA
>JAEDMI010000352.1 GCA_016303085.1 Acetatifactor sp. | reverse complement strand
AGCTCTCTTCCGCTGCAAGACTCCGCAGCCGGCTGATCCGCTCGGCATAGCTGTCCCGATGCTCTTCTACATACCGGTCGTCTATGTAGGCGTTGATGTCCGCAAACAACTTGCTGCTGATCTGATACGCCTTGCGATCGAAGATGACGATGTAAACCATCATATCGTTTTCAAGCAGGAAACTGCTGATCGTGTCGATGGCTACTTTGAGCGCCTCATCCTTTGGATAGCCAAAGATCCCCGAGGAGATCAGAGGGAATGCTACCGACTCGCACCCGTACTCCTTTGCGAGCGCGAGTGACGTCTGGTAGCACGAGACAAGCTGGTCATGCTCCCCATACTGCCCACCGTACCATCGAGGGCCAACCGCATGGATCACATATTTACATGGCAGCTTATATCCCTTTGTTATCTTGGCACTACCGGTTTTGCATCCATTGAGCATTTCACATTCGGCCAGGAGTTCCGGGCCGGCGGCACGATGAATGCAGCCATCTACACCGCCACCACCCAAGAGGGAACTGTTTGCGGCATTGACGATCGCGTCAACCTTCATTTTTGTGATGTCATTTCTTACGATCTGGAGCGGCATAAATGGACCTCCTGTGATAGCTGCCTTTTGAGTGATCAAACGGCGAGCTTCTTTGGCAATAGATATATCTTTTTATCATCGAAGCAGATTTGCTCGGTACGGTTATAGATCTGGATCATCTCATCCATCTTTTCCATGAACATCCGTGTGCCAGGATTGCCTATGGAAGCGAATCGGTGTACGGCATCCTTTTCCATATCGAGAGCACTCTTCTTCAAGTGTGTTCCGCCATCCTGAAGGAATTCATCAACTGGCACCTCTCTTACGAGAGGGATACTTCCAATGAATTTCCCGACTGCATTTCCTGCCGTGCCGACACCTTTCAGAACATTGGCTTCTATTGCTGAGTAACTCAGCTTCTCCAAATAGTGTGAGCTCTCCTCGAACAAATCGCGGTATGCGTCTGACATCTGTTGCAGTTCATCTCGAATCCCGGAAATGTAGGATTCTTTGAAATTGCCGCTGAGCATGACCTCCATGAGGGAAGACAGCGAGAATGTATAAAGGGACAAGCGGTAGTATTTGAATTCCTTCTCCACAGAGGTGAATGCCTGCTTCACGCCAGCCTGCGTGACGATATGCTGTTTTTTCCCGATCGACTCAACGATCTTCTTCTGATAACCAAGCATGTTTTTGCGTGCGCGATTCTGGTAGGTAAGGACTTGATTATGGTTGCCGCTGACAAAACGTTCATTGTCCCAGTTGTCCTTATACTTTTTGATGATGCTCATGAGACTTTCAACATCCGCTTCTATCTCAGATTCCTTTTCGATTTCAAGGAACGAGATGATCTGCCTCTGCATATCCTCAATTTCCCCAAGTTCCTGTTCGATTGAGAATAGTGCGACCGCCATCATCATAGTGGCGGGATTGAATGCTGCCGCTGTCTGTGTGGTAGCGGTAATTGCTCCTGCTTCCTGCAGCTGAACCATTTTAGACGCTCCATCCGCAGTTTTGAGTGAGGCCCAGAAGTTTCCGTTCTTCGCCGCTTTCAGTACATCACCGACACCAGCGTTGGCTATCGTATAGAGTCCATCCGCTGCGATGCTCGTCGTCTGCGTAACAGTATTCAACGCAGGGATGAGCGAAGAGACTCCAGCACCAAGCGTAGAGAGTTCCGCAATAGGAACGCTTAACACACCGCTACTGTTCAGAGCAGTCCTTGCATCCGCCAAGAGGCTTTGGGTAATATCCAATAATGCCCCCGTATCACCGCCAGGCTGAGTCTCTATAGCGGTATTCGTATTGATGATCTCTCCCATGTCTTATCCTCCTCAATCGATTGAGAGTGTTCTCATTAGAGCCGTTGCTTTTTTCGCGGATCAGAAAAAGGCCATGCGGGAGCGGCCGCATACAATATTGCATTACACAACCGATGCCCCAAAGGGCATTAGAGACAGCTTGGCCATGGTGTAACCGAAGACGAGATGGAAGATATGGTCTTCCGAAAGAGCGTCGGCACCTGTTTTCGCTGCGGAGATCCACTCTTCTTGAGTGACATTTCAGAATACACTTGTCAGTGCTTCCGCTGTGATGAAGACTTCTACTCCATCGAGCAAGATGTTGATTTATGATCAAAGAAAGGACGATACGTTTATGAGTATCAATCGTGGCGATATTTTCTATGTCAAT
>JAEDMI010000351.1 GCA_016303085.1 Acetatifactor sp. | reverse complement strand
GGCGAGCAGCTCCGGGATGGAGCGAGTCTGCCTCCGGTAGAGAGAGGAGAAGAATTGGAGATTCTCTCTGGCGGACAGCTTTTCATACAGGGTGGAGAACTCAAAGTCCACCCCGATAGATTCATAAAAGTCCGCCCCGCGGTGTTTGCACTCTGTCCCGTTTACCCTCGCAGAGCCTTGATAATTTGGGAGCATCCCCAGCAGGATCTTCTGCAATGTGCTCTTCCCGGCACCGGACGGGCCTAAGAATCCAAAGATCTCTCCCTCCTCAACGGAAAAGTTCATGTCCTGAATGAAGGGATTTTTGGTATAGCTGAATAAGAGATGGCTTACCTGTATCATTTGTTCTGCTCCTTTTATTCTGTTTGACCGATTATAAATAAACAGTCAAAATAATGTTTGTTTATAGTCCGGCGAAGGCCGGACTATGTTCAGATGCTCTGTGTGACAACGCCGTAGATCAGCAGCCGAAGTGCCTGATCGTATTGCGCCTCGCCGATCTCCTTTTTGTGCAGCGTCGCATAGTAGATGGCGTGGAAGGCGGCGCTCAGAACAGAAATGTCCACATCCTTTTTTACAGGGAGCAGGGAAAACAGCTTCTGGATCGTATCCGTATCCTCCCGCAAATGCGCTTCCACGACTTCCCGGGGCAGTTTGCGAACCAACAATTCGATCTCCCCGGAATCCATCAGTCGAAAAATGGGCATTTCCTCTGTCAGTTTGTAGAACTCAAAAATCACGTCGGTGATTTTATCGGCCGAAAGATCCGTTTCCTCAAGACCGGAGAGCTCCTGATACAGCTTTTGGTTGACCAGCTCATGCTGCTCCTGGATCACTTCAAACAAAAGCAGCTCCTTGGATGGATAAAACAGGTAAAAGGTTCCCTTGGGAATTTTGACACGCTTTACGATCTCGTCTACTGTGGTGCGGCGGATGCCAAACTGCCCCATGCAGGCCGACGCTTCTTCCTTCAGTCGTTTTTTGATATATGTTCGCTCCTGATCGGAATAACTCTTTGGCAAGTGTTCCACCTCATTTTGACCAAACTTGTTTATATGGTCAGTATAGCGCGGATCGGTGCCCATGTCAATACAGTGCAAAGATAGTCCCAATTTGCTTTTCGAAATAAAGGCTAAACCTCTTTTCTCAGTCATATGAATTGGAGCTTGTTGGTTCTAAATGAATGACAGGCTGTTTATTTTAATGGAAAACAAATATCTATCTCCATGTATCCGTCCTCTCCCACATTTCGGTATATATCATAAATTGGCCGTTCATCCAGCTGGTTTCCTGTCTTTGAAAGCCACCTGCAAAAGATCTCCTGATATACCATAAACAGAAGCTGTGGAAATCCCTTATAGTGGTAAACTGCATATTTACCGCCTTCAAAGGTATGGGTGAGAATTCCGGAATCCCCTTTCAGCGCAGGGTGATCCGGCGAGATTGTCTGGCAGAGCTCATACATACAACTGTTTTCATCTGTAATAGAGGGGTCATCAATGGTTGACTCCATATAAATTGTATCCGCCGAAGAAAGGTACGCGTACTTTTTCATAAACTTACACCACTCTTCCGGCAAATGATGATAATTGCCTTTCTTGCGCTCATACACGACCAAAAAGCTGTCAAGCTCCTCAACGGTAATCAGGTTTTCCGACTTTTCCAGTTCGTCAATGGAGATGCCATGTGAAAAGGAACTCTGCTCTACCATCCGCTCACTTTTCTTCCTGAAATCTACCGGAGAAATATTCAGATGCTTTTTGAAGGCCGTTGCGAAGTTGGAAGAAGAATAGCCGTAGTCTACGCCGATCTCCGCAACACTTTTATCCTTTTCAACCTTGAGCCTCCATGCGCTTCTTTCCAGTCGGACACGCTTGATAAACTGGTAGAGCGCTTCATTGGTGTCCTCCTTGAACATACGCATCAGATGGTATTTGGAATAGCCACAATGTCTGGCGACATCCTCAACGGTGATCTCTTCCTCGAGATTGTCAAAGATAAAACTGATGGCTTTGTTGATAACGGCACGCCGGATCGTTGTGCTGTCCTTCTCTTCCATTTTCCATCACCTGCTTTCCTGCTTTTTCTTCTGCTTCGTGATCAGCCATACCGAAACAATCGCTGTGAGAACTTCTGTGACCGGAGCTGCCAGCCATACGCCCGTCATCCCCCAGAGAGCTGAGAAGAGGAAGGTAAATCCCAGGAGCAGAACGATGCCCCGCAAAGACGA
>JAEDMI010000048.1 GCA_016303085.1 Acetatifactor sp. | reverse complement strand
ACACGAGGATTTTCAGTCCTCTGCTCTACCAACTGAGCTATCTGGGCCTGTAACGTAAATCCGTGCGTCACAACATTGATTATTTTACATGGAGAGAGTAAAAATGTCAACCCCTCTTTAAAAAAATTTTTAATTTTGTCTGTAGTACTGTAACAGCAGTGTCACCACTCTGCTGTAACTTACTTTTCCGTCGGCAATGCCGTTGACCTTTAAATTTGTATCGATAAACACATCCGCAGCCATGTCCACAATCTCTGTATCGATGATTGCCTTACCGTTGATGCGATCCCACTCCTCATCAGACACGAAAATGTTATCCTCCCACACCTGCTCCGAAACAGCTATGGGCTGTATTACCGCAGCAGTTTCCCCGTAAGCTGCGGGATTTGCTTTCCACAGCTTATATATGTCATTGTACAGATAGTTTAAAACACCTAAATATCCTGCATATTGAAAAAAAATGTCCTCCGACTGTATGCAGGCAAGATACCCGATAAAATTTGCCTCATCTTCATAGATATAGCCCCGCAGATGAGCCAGTTCGTGGCACATGGTGGAAGGAATATTCAAAATGTGCATGACCTCATTGTAATTCGCTTCCATGGAAAAAGGAAAGTAATATCCCTGCATATGTTGCTGGCACATGAAATCCGAAAACAGCATAGCCTTTGGTCTCGGATACCAACCGTCCAACTGCGGGTATTGCTCCCCAAGCCGCTTCATCTGTGCTCTGGCTTCATCTGCCATAGCTGCAAGACCTTTTCTCCATTCCTCATCATAACGATTTGATATCCTTGTCCCGTCAGAACTTATATAAACTACCATACCGGTATCGTCCCGCTCTACCAGTTCAGCCAGCCGATTGCACTCTCCCGCAACCATATTATACAAGGCAAACAGTTCCGCAGAGGTATAGGACCCATCATCCTTCCCAAAATAGTGCTCGGAAAAGGTCGAAGCATGATAAAGAATCAGACAGTTGAGAGTCATAATCAAGCAGACTGACAACAGTGTCCACGCAAAAAAGCGGTAAAAGCCCTTTGTAAACCGATAAAAATTTTTATGCTTCCTACCGCTTCTGAAAAAACATATTATTCCCATGATTATCCGGGCGAACCCTATCACTACCGCTGCGGCAACCAACAGGATTCCTGCCACTATCAGCCATTCTCCCACTGAAAAAGGAACGATTCCGGTAAGCCTGCCGTAAGTGTTCACCCAGACAGGGAAAATGTATGAAATATACCAATCACAAAAAGCCGTACTGTTCCGGGCTGCAATATTCAGCAGAACAATTACGGCTGTGATAACACCAAATAATATGCCTCTTATAGGCTTAGGATGCCTGTTATTCCTTATGACTCTCAGCTCCCACCTTTATTTTTTCCTTCTTCCAGATACCGGCCAGGTAAAGCACAAACAGTATAACGGCGGATATACCGTTGCTGACTACCACAGAATACCAAACGCTTCGTACCCCCATGTGAAGAATACTCTCACAGAACCAGAGCGTAAGGAAACGGAATACCCAGAGCCTTGCCGCATCCACCGCCATGGTTACCTCTGTATGACCTGTTCCGTTAAACAACCCCACCGTGGAATTATATACACCGTTGGTAAAACACCAAAATGCCATAATGCTCAAGAAATCTGCTGCCATTGCAATGACACTTTCATCCTCGGAGAAAATACTAACAATGGCTGTAGAGATTATACTTCTGGACAGAATCATACCTCCCGCAAACAGAAACACAACAGAGATGCCCATGGAAATCCGATAGCTCTTTTCCGCTCTGTCCTGCTGCTTTGCCCCGATATTCTGACCCACTATGGTAGCAACCGCTGAACCGATGCCGTTAGTGGGCAGTGTAATCAGACTGTTTACCTTATTTCCGATACCATATGCGGCCATTGCCTGACTTCCGTAAACAAATACATTTCTGCTCATAAGCAGAAAACCAAGCTGCATGGTGCTCCCTCCGATAGCTGTCGGAAGTCCGATTTTCAATATTAACTTCAGCTTCTCCTTTTCCGGCCTCATGTACTTTTTGTCCAGACCGATAGAATTATCCCTGCGGGACAACAGGAAAAATGCGGCAAAGGCCGGCACCAGCTTTGCAAGTAATGTGGCAAGCGCTGCTCCCGCCACACCCATGCCGAAAGCTACAATCAGTGTGGGATCCAGAACCATATTCAAAAGAATACCGCCCAGGTTTAAAAACATGGGTGTCACAGTGTCACCTTGGGACTGATGCACTGCGGAAAATATATTTACCATGTACAGAAACGGCATATCCCAGATGACAATGCGCAGATACGTCACCGCATGGGAATAAGTATCTCCGTCAGCACCCAGCCAGCGCACAATTGCCGGTGTTAACAGAAAACACACGGCTGCACATACTACGGCAAAACCCATGGCACACACAAAAATCTGATTTGCCATGCCGCGACCGTTTTCTTTCTCTCCGGCACCGATATACTGAGCAATCAATACAGAACCCGCGACAGTGATTCCCGAGCCGAAATTGACAATAATATTCTGCACCGGCGAAACCAGATTTATTGCGGCAAGCTGTTCTGTCCCAAGCTTTCCCAACCAATATGTATCTGTCAGGTTATACATAGTCTGCAGAAAACTGTTGATAATAACCGGTACGGCAAGCGCCAATACCGCTTTCCACAGGCTGCCTCTCAATATTTGTTCCTGATTTTTTAAAGCGGATACCTTCATTTTGCGTTCACTCCTCATTACTCAGGAAAATCCCCTGAACATGATTCATTGTACAGCAAAATTACTGCGGTATCCGCTTTAAAATTGATAACTCTTCTAAAAACTACTGTTTTTTTACTTTATTACTACATCATCCCATGTATCGGATGGAATCAGGCTGATATAAGTCTTACCGGTATTGATCTCGATTTCTTTGCCGGTCTTCTTATCATAGAAAACGGTGATTCCGTTCTCTGTCGTCTTTTCCCAAGTCACTTCAATTGCCTTACCGTTGGTAATATAATATCCGTCACGTCCTTTGTCGATGGCATTGTAAATCAGATAACCATTCTCATCCAACTGGCAGAATGTGGTGTCCTGAAGCAAAACATTCTTGAAAGTCAGCTGAGCATTGTCATGCACAGGATCCAGATGTGCAGCACCGTACTCGTAATAATCGTAGGTGCCTGTCTCCTTATTATATTTCAGCATCGACTTATTATGAGGGAAGGGAAGCTGAATATCCTCTGCGTCAATGGCATCACTTCTGTCAGAAAAATCAAGTTCTGCTTCGGCAAACTTAAAATGGGGTCCCTCATAATATTCGTTATAGGTTGTGCTGTAATGTGAATTTGCAAAACGCTTTTCGAGACCGCCATAGGTTGTTTCTCCGCCCTTGCTGGTTGGTCCTACATGATCATCATAGGTCAAATACTCGGTATATTCCCAATTCTTGCCGTTGTCAAACCGGGCAAATCCACCGCTGAAGTTCGCGCTGTAACTCTTCTTTACCCAATCATCGATATAGAAAGGACCGCCGTCATGACAAAGAACGGCATTCCACTCGGGAGCCAGCAAAAAGTTAGTGGGACGGGCACTTCTGACACTGCCAAACTGAGTAATGTTTCCCCAATCCTTTACGATTGCCATGAAACGGGTAATTCTGCCATTGGCTGTGCTGTTCATGATTTCATATACTACATCTGCCTCGGTAAGTCCGAAGTGAGGAAGTGCTGTTTTCTCGTTATCTACCATAACAGCAATAGGACGCTGATCCTTCAGACTCTCGTCTATCCACTCATTGGTAAGCTCGCTGCGGTACATATTGTCATGGTTTTCCTCTTCGGGTGCATTGCTCTCTTCCCCGGAAGCTTCCTGAGACTCCTCTGATGTGCTTGATTCATCGATTATAACGGGAGAAGGATCCAGCGTGGAAACGGGGGAGGACGGGGTTCCTTCTTCTCCGCATCCCGCGAAAATACCCATTGTCATTGCTATTACAAATGCTGCTATTAATTTCTTTTTCATGAGAAATTCCTTTCTAAATATATTTTACTCTATTTTATCTCTAAATCGACCTTTTGTCTATTTATTCAATGTAAATTTATGTAGAAAAAATGCGCCAAATTTATCCACAATTACCAAATATTTATTACTCGATTCCCAGCCAATTCTTTATGTTTTCTTTCTCTCCGCTCAGAGAACCCATCCTGCTTTCGGCATCCTCCATCCGCTTTTGCCACATTTCCGCTGCTGCATCGCCTGCTTTGTCATACATATAGAAATGGGTAAATGCCTCAAAATAATCCGCCACCGCATAGTATTCCTCATAATCGGCATCTCTGATGCCGATTCCCATGGCACGATTCGCATTGCTTTTTTCCAACAGAGTCTGATAGTGTTCTCCGCCCATGGAAATCTGCAGAGAATACGCATCGTACCCCTTATCCCTGTCTTCAAGAAAGCTGTAAACCATAAACCACAGGGCAAACACCATCACAAGGCAAAAAATCACAATCAGAATGTCCATGATAAAAAGACCTGCACGGTGCACATCTTTAGCAAAACGGTTCCTTATCCATCCAATCAATCCGCTCTTACTGTTCATTTTGCAGCTTCGCCTCCAGTTTCTCCTCCAATAAGATATTTCTCCTTGCCTTGCTCATCTCGGGAAATGCCGCCGCTTCCTCCTGTGTAAACCCACAGTAGACAGATAATATCAGCTCAATATTCCGTTCCATACCGTCCAACGCTCTCCGGTACTGTTCCGGCTCCTCTTCCCTATCGGTATAGAAAAGGTTCTCATTTAAATAATATTTATAGAAAAAGTCCAATGCATCACCCGTCATTTCCGTGACATAGCTTACAGAATCATCTTCGTCAAAGTCGGCAAAATCAAACAGAGCCTCGTATGCACCCGCATACCAGGTACAGGCATTAATAATTTCACCGTATTTTTCCCTGTATACGCTGTCATAGGTATAAAGCCCTTTGGTTTCACAGAAAGTATTAAATTCCAAGTAATCTCCGTCCTCCAGATAGCCGTCCAAGACAAGGGAATACTCTTCAAACTTCTTTTCGGCACTTTTCTTTTTGATTTCCCTGTTAATTTCCCACGCATTGGCACCCACCGCGAAAAAGACAAGAATCAATACAATCAGAATGGATAAAATGACTACCCGCACAGTGATTTCCGTATACCCGATTGTCTTGTCGCGGACATATCTCTTGGTATCTTCAAATTCCCCCTGAAACCTGCGCATATCATCAATATGTTTTCTGGCATGTTTATTGGGCTTTCCGCAATGAGGACAATACTCATCCTCCAGGGAAAGATTGCCGTTGCAGTATTCACATTTCATTTATCTGTTCTCCTTTATCCATTCCTGTACAAACGCTTCCGCCTTATCAAAGGAAACATATCTGCCGCTGTTCGCAGTCAGATTAGCATAAAAATCCTGATACTCTTCTTCGGTCAGCTTCCATCTGGATTCAAAATCTGTCTCGGAAAGCCGGATATAGGGCAGCATTGCCTCATACTCCTGCTCCGTATAATTATCTTTCCGCAGAATCATTCCCTTTACCTGCCATTCCTTATCGAAAAGAGATACAAGGTTATACCGGTCGAGCGGCTCCTTTTCACTTTCCAAACAGCGCATGACAGACTTTGCCAAAATGTAATCACACATAAATTCATTGTGTTTCCAATCCAACAGGTTCGCATGCTCATCCTCGCTCAATTCATACAAAAGTTCCTCCAGCTCGTCATACATTCCGCTGTCATATAATGCATCCATCTCCGGGTAATGCTCCTGCTGCCACAAATACTCAGCCTTGTAATCCCTCTCATCCGATTGGTTCACAAAAAAATATACGGCAGCAAGAATCAATATAACTGCCCCTACGGACAGCAAAACAATCCACAGCCTTCTTACCTGTTTTTTTACAGAAGCCTGAAGTTCCTCCGCAGGAATCTCATCCAGTTCCTCCAGCTCCTCCCGGACACACTCCAGCTTTTCCATATAGTCTTTTTCCGCACCTTTTATATTGCCGGAACCGCAATAGGGACACTTCGGCAGTTCGTCATCATAGCAACCGCCGCAATTTGCGCAGCTAATCGTTTTACCCATTATGTATTCCGCTCCTTCCCACAGGTTAGTATAGCATACTTTTTCACTGCATGTACAGAAGAAAACCGACTCTCATTTCTTCAGTCGGACAAGTCTTCATAGGAATTTTCCATAACATTGGGGAGCAGGGTATATATATTGCAGCCACACAGTTCATCAAAATGCTTTTTATTTGCCATACTTGCTTTCCACTTTTCCGGTGCAAACTCCGGTACACCGTAGCGCAGCGCCACGTCTATCAGGCGCTTCTCCATAATGCAGGCTCCGCTTGGCAAAGAAATTGCGTCGCAAAGCTGAATCAGCCTGTCATAATCGTCATATTCTACGTTGGAAATATATTCATGTAAAAACTGTTTTTCCTCCTCCGTACAGTCATACTTCCCAAAGTATGTGTCGCTACCCTTCCCCGGAAAGGAATGGGTCAGGCAGATACGTGCAATTTCCGGCTGTCCGATTTTGTTCATATAATAAAAACCCTCCAGAATATGCCTGATGGCAACAACCCCTACTCTGCGTCCGATATCATGTAAAAGGCCCATACAGTAAGCCTTTTCTGCATCCATTCCCTCTACCTTTTCCGCAATCAGCCTCGCATTCTGAGCAGTAGCCCTGCTGTGGTCAACCCACTTACCGGGATTCAGCGCCCCCGCTATTTCCAGTTCTCTCTCCGCATCCTGCATTGTAAACATAAAAAATATGCCCTCTCTTTCATTTTTTCCACAATTCTATCGGACAAAGATGAAAATAGACGGCACATTTTCTTAAACATTTCTTATTTTACTGCTTCTTCGGTACAAGATGTACTTCCACTTCCATATCCATGGCTGCTGCAATACGTACCAGCATTTCCAGGGAAGGATTGTAATGTCCGCTCTCGAATCTGGTAATATTGGGGCGGGAGATACCGGACTGTTTTGCCAGTCTGTCCTGGGTCATATTTTTCTCCTTGCGGCACTTCACATATGTGGCAATCGTCCGTGTCCTGGTGTCCTTCTGCAGACCCTCGATCAAAATCTCCTCATTGTCCACGGTAAATACATAGTCCATCGCTTTTCTCATGTTTCACTCTCCAATATGTTTTTTCCTTTTTTCATGTGCTTCAGAGCTTTCCGCAGACCCACACAGCTTATCGGACCGGCTACATATTTTACTTCTTCCACCTGCATATACGCTGTTCCTTTCGACGCTTCCACACGAAGAATATCTCCCGGAACCACAGATTCCTTCAGCGTATAAATCCGGGAGTCTCGTTTCTCGCTGACAAACTTCCACTCCCATGATATGTATTTCACATATCGTCCTCTCACTACCTTCACAACGGGCTTTGAGGCTCGGATTTCAAATATCTGCGGTCTGACGCCGTATTTCTTCGCAAGCAGATAAGTCACATACCCGGCACGGATATTCCAGCATTCATCCACTATGACAGCATTTGCGAAACACCCCTTCGCCAGAAAATATTCCTCATAATACTTTATCTTTTCCGGCTTTGGAGTAATCATCCCTGATACATTAATTTTATCTAAGTTTAAAATCGATGTCAATTCCACAATCATAGTTATACCCCTTTTTTCTGCCGTGTACTATTCGATACATCAACGGTATCATATTATACACTTCCTGTCAATAAAAAAATCCCCTTTGTCAAACTCATGTCCGACAAAGGGGATGGTACCTTTTTAAAAATCTTTATCTTCTCCTGCGTGAAACACATCCGCCACTTCCGCGATGGAGATATATGCAGTGTCATCATTTTCTTTTACAAGCTCTTTCAGCTTCGGCACCTGAAATCTGTTTACCACCACATACAGTATCGTTTTTTCTTCTCCCGAATAAAAGCCCTTACCTTCCATCACTGTAATTCCGCACTGGAAAGCTTCCGAAATTGCGCTTCCTACGGCCTTTTGCTTCGTGGTCACAATCGTGGCCGCCTTGGAGCGGTCGATACCTTCCACCACAAAGTCCACGGTCTTCAGCCCGGCTGCATAAGTGACAATGGAATAAAGCGGAAGAATCCAGCTCTTCATGACAATGCCACAGGTTATGTACAGCAAAATATTGTACGCCATGACAAAGGTACCCACTGTGATGCCAAGCCGCTTCGCAAAAATGACGGCCATAACCTCTACACCGTCCATGGCGCCGCCATACCGGATAGCAAGTCCGCTGCCCAGACCGGAAATGATTCCTCCGAACAACGCGCATAGCAGCAAATCCGTTCCCGCCAGAGGCGATGCAATGCTCACGTCCACCGGCAGTACATCCGTAATCAGCCAGGCTGCCACGGAATAAACACATACAGTATAAATTGCATAAATGCTGAATACAGTACCTTGTTTTTTAAATCCGATAAAAAACAGGGGCAAATTCAAAATCAGCAAAAACAATGACAATGTCCAGTTTTCCGGTGTAATCTGAGATAGAAGGATTGCCGTACCGGACATACCGCTGTCATAGAGCTGCACCGGTGCGATAAACATGGTAACGCCGATGGCATTGATAATTCCGGCTATGGTCAGAAACACAAAATTCTTCAGGTTTAATTTCATTCAGGCTCTCCTTCAAAACAATTTTTACGTGCGGCTGGGAATTACAACAGCTGCGATAATGTAAGCCAGAATCCCGCTTCCGCCCGCAAAGCAGAAAATAATCCAGGCAAGACGAATCAGGGTTGGGTCAACGTTAAAGTATTCTCCGATTCCGCCGCACACACCTGCAAAGGTTCTGTTTACATCTGATTTATATAGTCTCTTATCCACTATTTTATCCTCTCTTTCCCGCTGTGACAATTTCTTTTTCAGCATATGTCCATTATAGCAAAGATATTTGCATATAAAAAGTCGAATATCCGCATATTATCCCATTTTAATGTGCAGTTTCCGCACATGCTTTTCTATTCGACAGCGGGAATGCACCGACTGATAATATCGTAATAATTATTTCTCAAAATATACGCACTGAACACATACCGGCAATTCACATCCTGCTTTTTCGCTTCCAGATAGGCATTCTGTTCTTCCTCTGTCAGTTCTTTCATCCAGGTTGTGGTTTTTTCCTTTTTGTTATATATCACGGTATCGGTTACAAAGCTCTTATCCTTAAAAATGACTAAACCTTCTTCATCGCAGAAAATATCTCTTCCCGCGTACATTCTGGAGTCATAATCAAAGCCAAACAGATTCAGCAGCGTCGGCAATAAATCCACAGAACAGCATGCCTTATCCACAATTACAGGTTCTTCCATCGCCGCGTTCCAAAGTATCAGGCTGTTCCGATAAAGATCCATGTCATTGGACAAATCCTTCCCCGCCAGTTCCTCATACTGCTCCTCGGTCATTCCGTACGGATAATGATCTGCGCTGAGACAAATTACGGTATTTTCCAGCTTTCCCGCCTGTTCCAGCTGCTCCAGCAGATATGCCAGTGCCTTATCCAGCTCAATGTTGCAGGCAATATATGCTCTGGCATTTTCAGACATATCAAGTCCTGCCACTGCATCCTTATTGTTGCCTGACATCCTGTTTCCCTTGAAACTATAATTCATATGTCCTGACACCGTCATATAGTACACATGAAATCTTTCGTCATTGATGTACTCCGGAATTGTACCTACCATCATATCGTAATCCGATGCCGGCCAGGCATTTTTATTCTCCATAGGGAATATCTGTCCGCCCCATTCCTCCTGGGATAAATCACCCAGCAGAGAAGCCTTAAAATCATAACCCAGATTCGGATGCGTCAGGTATCTTTCATAATAGGACAGACTGTTATTGTGGTAAGCTCTGCAATATACACCCTCCGCCGCGAAGAACTTCGGCAAAGTATACGCCATATTGTTGGATGCACTTTTCCGCATGCTGAACTGCCCGTCCGGAATCAACCCCGTACAATTCACATATTCCCCGTCGCTGGTACTGGTTTGCCAGAGCGGCACATAATAGTTGTTAAACACAAAGGAAGAATTCACCATTTTATAAAGTGTAGG
This sequence comes from Acetatifactor sp., assembly GCA_016303085.1. GTDB lineage: Bacteria > Bacillota > Clostridia > Lachnospirales > Lachnospiraceae > Acetatifactor. Next base: position 2,699 of record JAEDMI010000048.1, on the reverse strand, counting down.
AGTCAAATCCTCCCTGATGGCATAGGTGGAAAATCCCTCTGCCGTCAGGAAGATGAGGTTATACCCTTCAAACATTCCCGTGTATTCATTGCGATTGGTCGGGGTCAGTCCCGCAATATAGTCCGACAGCCACTTCATCTCCTTGTTATCCTTAGACAATTCCGCCAGCTGAGTCAGGTCGATGTTCCACGCATGGGGAGATGTATCCGGCTCTGAAACAGGCGGTTCGGTAATCTCCGGTTCTTCTGAATTTATCCCTTCCTCAGAGGATATATCTGCAGATTCACCAATATCTTCTTCCCCCGGTTCTTTGCTTTCCGACGAAGGATTTTGCGCCGCTGCCGTTTCTCCCGATGTCGGAACAGAGGGTTGCGCAAAAGTCAGTTGCGATGTCAACTTTTGCATTTCATAAAAGCCGTCCCTCTGCACCATGACAAGGACACCCATATTTCGCATTACCGTAGCGGGGTCATAATATTCCCGGTATTCTTCCGCATAATCGGCACCTACCATGTTTCCGATTAAAACACAGCAGACACTGTAAACAAGCGCAATCCAGGCTGCGAGGGCCAGACGCAGCTTCTGTATCCCTTTTAAAGGCTTCGGCTCCCACTTTTTCACTTTTCTCAAAATTTCTAAAACAATAATGGGAAGTGCCAGCAAAATCAACAGTGGCATTGTCTGCAATATTCCAAGCAGTGCCTCTCTCCAGTAGTTGGTCAGGGCATCCTGCCCGCCCATAAACACCGCCGTTATCTGCAACGGCTCGTTAAAAATATGAAAATATACTGCCTGCACCGCAAACATAAGAAACTGAATCCAAACCATAATACGGAATGCCCGTTTTTCCCCTTTCGCTCCGAAGCACCCACTGATTAAGGCCTGAAAGGCTGACACAAGCAGAATCAGTCCCACGGAAAACAGGGGATTGCATCTCTGTAGCCCAAAGTTTCCCAGATGGAACACAATTTCCATATAAAGCAATATTCCTGCATAAATTAGAAAGCGTATCATTTCTTTTCCCTTTTGTATATCCTGCCCTTATATAAGTTTTCATTTGCAATAACAATATACATCAAACTCTTTTTATAAACAATCCTATTTTCTGATATCGGAAAGTACCTCTGTCGGGATCACAAATTCCACAGCTCCCATATACATCGGTGCCACATCTCCTTCATTAAATCCGATTACAAAGTTATTCTCCTGATTTAAATAAAATGAGGTATCCTCCGTAATGATTGAAGCAATCTTATCACAAATCCCCCATTTCTACAATATAAAAACGGCTGTTCAGCCAACGCTGACAGCCGTTTTATGCTTAGATACCGGACCTTGTAAAAAAGTTTCACACTTCCGAAAATATTATTTATAAATCTCTGCTTATGGCGGATGGTCGAACCCCTCAGGGACACTTTTCACGGGTATTTAAAAAATACACCGGCAGGACACCCATGGAATACCGGGAAAAGTATGCAAATTAACTTTCAGCATCAAAGGCAATCTGCGCAAAATTGTAAAAGCCAAGATACCAGATTTTAAAATCATGTACACCCGTTAACTCCTGCCACATGAAGTTCTTCTCCGGGTCAAACTGCTCACATACATCGGGAAGATTCTTAGCTGCTGCCGATGCGCTGGCATACGCAATGTTGTCCTCTGTTCCGCAAATATTATAGAAATAGTAAATCTCATATGTATTATCTTTGAGAAGTTCTGCGGTTTTTGCTGCCGTATTGCTGGTCGGTGCAGCAGAAAAAGCTCCAAAATAGCCAAAGAGGTCTATGCACTCGCCGATACCGATATTGATGGTCTGCATACCTCCCATGGAGAGCCCTGCCATTGCGCGGTGTTCCCTTGTCGCGCTCAGGTCATAGCCGTTCTCATCATACTCCCCGTAGGTGGAGTATGTTTTTTCTATATAAGGAATCAAATCGTTTCGCAGCTCCTGCCCAAACACATAAAAGGAATTATAATCGGAACCCTGTGCGGCAAAATTGCTGCTGGAACGTCCGTTGGGAGTCACTATGATAAATGGCTCGATGTCCCCATGGTAAATGAGATTATCCATCATACGCTTTATCTCAGAGGTGCTTCCGGTCATGCCCCACTCATTTTCGTCTCCCCCGATGCCGTGCATCAGATATAAAACGTTATACTTTTTATCCTCACTGTATCCGTAGGGAAGATACACATTGGCATTCTTCGTAATCTCTGACCCGTCCCCAAAATAATCGCGGGTGGTGTAGGTAATCTGCTCGATTCTGCCGGGCTCAATCAACTGATACATCAAATATTTTTCCGGAATCTTTTCACTGATTTCCGCTGTAGGCTCCCTAAGCTCCTGAACCTGCTCATTGCTACCTTCCGCCGTATTGTTTTGTGCAGTACTGCTTTCCTCTGTCTCAGGTTTTACATCGGCTGTCTCCTGCCGGATTGCCTCGGCAATCATATCTTCATTAGGCTGCATTTCCGTTTCCTGCATTTGTGTCTCCTCCGCTTCACTTTCTCTGCTTTCTGTCCGGTTCACTTCTCCGTTAGCCCCGCATGCTGTCATAAGACATACAGCAATCATTAATACAAGTAACTTATTTCGTTTTTTATTCATTGCCCGTCTCCATTACATCCGCTTAAAACCGGTTCCTTTCTACAAAAATATCCTTTTTAACTTTGCTATTTATAGATGGCATTCAGCATAT
>JAEDMI010000350.1 GCA_016303085.1 Acetatifactor sp. | reverse complement strand
CCCCAAAAAATCTATACAACAGATTAAATCTGCTATTCTTTAAATGATTAAAAACGATAGCCCGTGTATTTTCTCCAACAGCATGTGTAGAAACATCCATTTGCGTCCTCACTTTCATCATTCATTCAAATACAACTGCACCCGATTATCCAGTATCTCCACACACTGTTCTGCAGCTTTACTACCCTCAAAATACGGCTCCAGTTCCTCGCGTACCATATCCATAATCTGCCCGGTTTCCCAATCATATGCCTTTGCCTGACGAATCATTTTTCGGTAAAGCTTTTCTTGTTCCTCATTCAGCCCGTCCTCCAGAAAAGTAATTCCACCGGCCATGCTACGAATCGGATTCTTTGCAATCTCACTGTATTCCCTGATTCCGCAATCAATTGCATCCCACCGCACGGAAAGCATACTAACTGCATACATCTTTGAATTATCCAGATATAGTTTCTGTGCCTTTTCGGATAACAAATATTGCAAAAAATCACGCACAGCCCCATCCTTTTCGGAAGCCTGATTCATACATAGGCAATATGTCCTCATATATATTCCGGGGCCTTTCTTTCCCGGAAACCCTACATAAGCAGTCCCCCGCTTTCCAAAGCAGGCATCCCCATAGTCCATTTGACCGGCCCGATACAGACTCAGGTATTCTCCTGCAATTTCTCCCTGAATTTTCCGTTCTCCTTCCTCCTCCCAGGAAAACTGATTCTTATCTGCATATGCCTTAGCAAACTTCACCAGCTTTAAGAATGGTTCCTCCTTTAGATGGCTTTTTCTATTCTCCCAGTCGATGTAATCGCTGTTCTCCTTGTCCAACAATCCGCAATAATAAATGATATCTCCGGCCCCCAGATTTTTCATCAACACTTGTGCATTGCTCTGTTCCACAGCATTCATCATTTCCTCCGGTGCCCAAAACTCCTTTTCCTGCACCAAATCCTTTGGAAAAACAGCCAGCTGCACACTACAATAATAAGGGATTCCATACGTTACACCATCATATCGTCCTGCCTGCAATGCGGATTCCACAAAATCCTCCTCATTTGCGATCACTCCATCCAGACTTTTCAGATAACCATTTCGAGCATAAGCCCTTGCCTGAATCAGATTATCCGAGACCAAATCCGGTCCTTTCCCGGCTGAGATTTCCATTTGAATCCGGTTTCGATAATCCTCATAATCCTCCTTATCCGGGCGTGTCTGTACCGTCACATGAATTCTGTCATTGTGTCGGTTATACGCGGTAATCACCCGTTGCAGCCCTCTGTCCAGACTCCCTATCGCAATGACAATCTCCTGCTTTTCCGGAATCAGTCTTCGGTCCATTTCCTCTGCAATCAGGATATACTCTTTCGCCTCCTCAGATACATACATTGCAATTCTGCCGTCCGGAAAAACCCAAAGCCCCTCCATGGTATCCGGCACATAGTCTTTCTCCGCAAATGATAGAACCTTTTCCCACATCTTATCCCGCATCAGACAGAGGGATGACTTATCCGCAACAAACAGGTTCCCCTCCTCCGAGCATGCCACCTGAAAAAAGATATGGTCTACCAGCTCCAACTCCGGGCCAATCTGTTTCTCACCGGAAGCATCAAAGAAAACCACTCCTTTATCTCCACTCCCATACCAGATTTTCTCCTGATTCAAGGGATTTTGGACAAAACCCAAGAGTGCCTCCGATGGTTTCAAAAGCTTATCCGAATCCTCTGCCTTTTTCGTCTTCTCTCCTACTACATAATCCAACAAACAGCTTTCATTTCTGCCCAGTATACTCATCGACAATAAGAAGCGATTATCCCCACAGGCAACCACGGAATCAATTAACAGCTGATCATCTTCCGGGAATTCCGTTTCAATTTTCACACTGTTCCAGTCTGTGTACGGTTCCTCTAAAATCTGTACATAATTACTGCGATTCCAAAAGACCTCCTGCTGAGTTTTTTCTGTTTCTTTTACATTTACAAAGCGATACAGTTTTCCATCCTGAAAAAACCGGCTGACCTCCTTGCACCACCATGCTTCATCCTGCAATACTCCATCTCTGCGCAGTGCTTCGTCCGCATCCGGAATTTCGTATTCTGTTATTTGGTAATACGGCTTACTCGCCGATTCTTCCGATTCGGTTGGTTCCATTCCTTGATGCAATGATCTTCCACAACCTGCTAAAAGAGAACAAACGCATATCCACAAAAGCAGGCAGACTCCCATCCCTGTATAGAGAAAATATG
>JAEDMI010000349.1 GCA_016303085.1 Acetatifactor sp. | reverse complement strand
TTACGAGATGAGCTTTGATGACGATATCCCGCCCCGGGTAGCCATCGATGAAGCGGTGGAACTTGCCAAGAAATACGGCCAGGAGAATTCCGGCGGATTCGTCAACGCCATTCTGGCAAAAATAATGAAGCTGGGTGATTAATATTCGGAGTGTTTATACGGTAGGACAACTGAATTCATATATCAAAAATATGTTCACGCAGGATTATCTTCTGCAGAGCCTTTTCGTAAAGGGAGAGGTCAGCAACTGCAAGTATCATGCTTCCGGACATATTTATTTTACGTTAAAGGACCCAAAGGGAGTGGTGAACTGTGTCATGTTCGCAGGCAACCGCGCGGGTCTTTCTTTTCGTTTGGCGGAAGGGCAACAGGTGATTGTGGGCGGTGCCGTGGACGTATACGAGAGGGACGGAAAATACCAGCTCTATGCGAAGCAGATTGTGCTGGACGGAAACGGCCTTCTCTATGAGCGGTTTGAACAGCTGAAAAGGGAGCTGGAAGAATCCGGTATGTTTGCGCAGGAGTACAAGCAGCCTATTCCCAAATATATTAAGACTCTGGGTGTTGTGACGGCGGACACGGGGGCTGCAGTCAGGGACATCATACAGATTACCCGGAGAAGGAACCCTTATGTTCAGATTGTTCTCTACCCCGCCATCGTGCAGGGGGAAGCGGCAGTGCCCAGTATTGTAAAAGGCATTCGTGCTCTGGAACGGTTTGGGGTTGACGTGATGATTGTGGGGCGGGGCGGCGGTTCCATCGAGGACCTCTGGGCTTTCAACGAGAAAGAGGTTGCTCAGGCAGTATTCGACTGTTCCGTACCGATTATTTCTGCGGTAGGACATGAGACGGATACCACCATCATTGATTTTGTATCCGATTTAAGAGCGCCAACGCCTTCAGCGGCGGCGGAACTGGCAGTGACGGATATCCGGGAAATACTGGGGGAGATTCAGAACTTACGGGAAGGGCTGGACCGTCAGATGCAGAGGAGATTGAGAGACTGCCGGATAGAATTGCGACAGAGGGAATTGAAGCTGAAGGCTGTCAGCCCTGTCAGTCGTATCCGGGAGAGGAAGATGACAGCTATCAGGCTGGAAGAAAGGCTTCAGGCCGGAATTAACAGGCTGATTCAGCTGCGCAGACATGAACTGGATGTCTATATTGAGCGGATGAAGGGGCTTTCCCCGCTGGAAAAGCTGAGCAGCGGATATTCTTATGTGTCGGACGAAAACGGAAAAAATATCCGTTCGGTGGAGCAGGTGAAAGCAGGACAGAAGGTGACGGTGCGGGTGAAGGACGGAGCTTTCGGAGCGGTCGTGACGGACGTGCCGGGAGAAGTATCCTGAGAATAGAGAGACATTCTTTACAAAGATTGTCTGTGACGCCTTTGGAGAAGATTGAGAGGAAAATGATATGGGTGAAAAGCAGGAGGATTTCAGTCTGGAGGAGAATTTTGCCAGACTTGAGGAGACAATAGATATACTGGAGAACGATGAACTTCCGTTGGAGGAAGCATTTCGCGCTTACAGCAATGGAATGGTGATTTTGAAGCAATGTAATGACCGGATTGACAGAGTGGAAAAACAGGTACTGAAACTCTCGGAGGAAGGACAGTTGGAGGAATTGGACAATGGAGAACAGTGAATTCAGCTGTTTGCTGCAACAAAAGACGGGAGAACTGAATGATATATTGGAAAAATATCTTCCTTCGGAGGAGGGGTCCCAGAAGACAGTACTACAGGCTATGAACTACAGTGTTCGTGCCGGGGGGAAAAGACTTCGCCCCATGCTGATGTGGGAGAGCTTTTTGCTCTGCGGCGGCAGAGAAGAGGAAAGAGGATTTGTGGAGCCTTTTCTGGCAGCTATAGAGATGATTCATACCTACTCTCTGGTGCATGATGACTTGCCCGCCATGGACAACGATGAGTATCGCCGAGGCAAAAAAACTACCTGGGCGGTTTATGGGGAGACCATGGGAATACTTGCGGGAGACGGACTACTGAACTTTGCCTTTGAAACTGCTATGCGCACTTTTGATTTTTGTGGCTGTACGGGGATGCCGGTCACTTCCGACTACACCTCCCGGGATTATTTGGACAGAGCCGCGAGAGCGCTCTCGGTGCTGGCGAGGAAGGCGGGCATTTTCGGCATGATTGGCGGTCAGACGGCGGATATCGAAGCGGAGGGACAGGCTGTACCCGTGACGGAGGAGCAGTTAATGTTCATCCATGAACATAAGACGGCGGCACT
>JAEDMI010000047.1 GCA_016303085.1 Acetatifactor sp. | reverse complement strand
AGTTTCTTCCCAGTAAAACCACTCCAAAAGACACCGCCAGAAACATCCAGACATGAATCGTCGGTATCTTGCCTACAATTTCTCCCAGGAATCCGATATGTTCTTCCAAATAGGTAAATTCAATTATATTAAAGCATTGAAGCAGCCCGTCACTGACTCCTCCCGGTTTCCCCCAAAAAATATTTTGAAGCATTAATACGGAATCCTCCAACGAACCCGCCCGGAAAATAATCCAGGTCAAATTCACAAAGGAAAAGGTGACCGCCCAAGCCAATATCCGGGGCACCCGGTCCCATATTTTTGCAAATATCCTGTACAAAATCTGAGCAATACCATGCAGAACTCCCCATAAAACAAAGGTCCAGTCCGCACCATGCCATAATCCGCTGATTAAAAATACCAGAAAAATGTTCACAAGGGTTCTTCCCTTACCTCTCCTGTTTCCGCCCAAAGGAATATACACATATTTCGTCAGAAATCTGGTCAGGGACATATGCCATCTTTTCCAAAAATCCGCAATAGACACTGCCTTATAGGGTGAATTAAAATTGATAGGCAGCTTAAGGTGAAACATTGCCGCAATACCGCAGGCCATGTCGCAATAGCCGCTGAAATCAAAATAAATCTGAAACGTATACAGCAAAGAAACAATAATCGTGTCCGTACAGGAAAGACTTTCCGGAACTCCGAATCCCCAATCGGCTCCTGCCCCTAAGGTATCTGCCAGAATAACCTTCTTAAACAGGCCCACGGAAAACAGCCAAATTCCCCTTGCCATTTCCTCTTGGCTGAATTTCTTTCTTTCCGGATTGGAAAACTGAGGCATCATCTCTTCATGAGTCACGATGGGACCTGCCACAAGTTGCGGAAAAAAGGTTACAAACAAAGCATAATCCGTAAAATCATATTCTCTTGTCTCCCCGCGGTAGGAATCCACCAGATAAGAAATCTGCTGAAAAGTAAAAAAGCTGATTCCCAGCGGCATTAAAACATTCAGAAGAGGAAAAGAAGTACCGAAACCCCGATTGATATTTCCCAGCAAAAAATCCAAATACTTATAGTAAAAAATAATCCCCAAATTTACTGTGATTCCCAAAATCAGTATAAATCTGCAGGAGGCAGGGCTGTCATGCCTCTTTTCCATTCCTCTCACAAATGTATAATTAATCAACACACTTGCCGCCAAAACGAAAACATAGCTCCAATGAAAATAGGCATAAAACCATACTGACATCAGAATCAATGCTATCTTGGCAAGCTTAGTATGCCCCTTATAATTCAGTCCGTAATACAGTATAAGGGTCAGCGGCAAAAAGAATAATATAAATATATAAGAATTAAAAAGCATGATTTTCTCCTATTGCTGCTCGGGATAATATCTGTATATTTCCTCCTGCGTGATGCGGTGAGCCATATCCCTTAATGCGGCCAGCACCGTTTCCAGATTCTCGGAAGTCACTCTATTCTCGCCAGAAACCATCCTTTCCAGCATAAGCTGATTGACCTGCGGTGTATAATGAATCATATCCATATAGTTATCCAAATTGCAGACAATCTCCTCCTCAGACTGAAAAAAATAAACCTCAACATTCTCAAAAGCCAAAAGCTCCGGAAGTGTCTGTTCCAAAATATAAAAGCGCTCCTCCTGCTCTCCGTTTACATATGCACAATCCCACCAAAGCATGGAATAGGGCGGCAGGATGAAATAATATTGTGTTTCCGGGTGCGCTGCAATCTGCCGGGTCAGAAGACTGATATTTTCCTCAATCAATTCTGCCTTTTCGCCTACCGGCCTCTGCTCCACATTCGATACCACATTTATTCCGCTCCTGTCGTATGCTTGCATGGCCTTTGCTGCGCTAAACTCCTTATCTCGTGACCAGTCATAAGCCCTGCCTCCGGTATTCCTTCCCTGATAGCCGCAGGCCAGCATATAAGGAATCCTTTCCAACAATACTTCTCTATTAAAAAGATAAGGTATATCATCCAATACGCTTCCGGTATGCAGATATCTGGGGGTATCTCTCCCACATAATGTAACCTCTGCGGAGGCGCTCATGGCAAAGCTGTCAAGACACCAAAAGATGTTTTTCAGCTCAACGCCCCGCTCCTCCTGGGCCATTTCCAGATAATACAGCAAATCCGCCACAGAGCCGGAGGCCCTGATAACCTTCAGCGTACTGCAATCATATGCCATGTCCAGATAATCACTGTCAAAATTTTCCGCCACCGAAGATCCCAGAAGCACACTGTCATAACAGAAATTACGAATGGTTCCCACCACCTGATTATCTCTGTCTGTCAGAACTGCCGGCAATCTTCCGAAAGGGGCATGATACTGATAAAATGGGTCAAATGCCCATACCACCGCCGCCACAAGTAAAAGCTCGGCTAAGATTAAAATCACCAGCTTTTTGAGTGCACCTCTCTTTTTTGCTGTTTCCATAAGCTAACTTTGCAATCCGCAATAACCTTTCTTAAAAATTAAAATACAAGAATACACTGATTTGGGAAAGAGAGATAAAGGACCAGGTAAATACAGTTGCAAGGCAAAATAAACCTGTAGTTGTATGACCCTTTTTCTCAATCCACTGTTCTGCCTTACTGCCCTGCAGGAAATATATGCTCAATCCGGACAGCAGGAACATACAGAACAGGTAAACGGCATTTACAAATTGAGGAGGCGCCTCTCCAAGCAGCTTCAATACAGCATAATTCTCCGGGAAGTTCAGCGTATTACAAATCCCCAGAAACATACCCTGATTTCCCGCTGTAAACAGCTTCTGCCAGAGCAGGGCTGCCATCTCCAGGGAATCACTTCTGAAAACGGAGAAAGAAAGCGTGACAAACAAAGCGGTTGCCAGTCGGTTCATCCACTCCCGTGGAAATCTTGCTTTGGGGAACAGAGCTTCAAAGGCCGCAGCTCCACCATGCATCAGTCCCCATACCACAAAGGTCCAGTTTGCACCATGCCATAATCCGCTGACAAAAAAGACAATCAACAGATTTAGACACTGTCTTATCTTTCCTTTCCTGTTTCCTCCCAGCGGGATATAGACATACTGAGACAGGAAACGTGATAAGGTCATATGCCATCTGCGCCAGAAATCCCGGACAGAGACTGCCCGAAAAGGTGAATCAAAATTTTCCGGCAACCAAAATCCGAACATTTTTGCAATTCCACGGGCCATATCACAGTAACCGCTAAAGTCGAAATATAGCTCCAGCATGTACCATATAATCACAATCCATGCACTGACTGAATCCAGTGCGGCAATGTTTGCATACTCTGCATTTACAAGAACAGCAAGAGAATCAGCCAGCAACACTTTTTTCCCCAGCCCCAGTATAAACAGAGTCAACCCATCGTAAAAGCCCTCCGCAGAAAAGCGTCTTACCTTTTCGGATTGCAGCTGAGGAATCAGCTCGCTGTGCAATACAATGGGGCCTGCTACCAACTGCGGAAAAAAGCTGACAAAAAAAGCATAATCCACAAACGAATAGTGTGCAGCGTCTCTCCGATACCTTTCTATCAAAAATGAAATCTGTTGAAAGGTAAAGAAACTGATTCCAAGAGGCAGCGCAATTTTTTCCAATGAAATATTCGTATGCAAAAAGAAATTGCAGTTATCAATAAAAAAATTGAAATATTTAAAATAAAACAGCAATCCCAGATTTCCCAGAATTCCGCCTGTTGCCAGCCATTTTCGTCCTTTATGTCCTCCGCATTTTTCCAGCAGGGCACTGATACAATAGTTAAAGAAAAGACTGGCAAGAAGAATCCAAAGATAGCTGATATTGTAATAGCCGTAAAACCAAAAGGACATACCCACAAGAAAAATCCTGGCATAAACCGGGTTTTTCAGTTTTTGCAACAGGAACCAACCCACCAATGCCAACGGCAGAAATATCGTGATAAACATCACCGAATTAAAAAGCATGTCATTCCTCTCCTATTGCTGAATCTTCAGCGAAAAATCACTTCTGTCCAGTGAAAAGTTCGGATTGTAATAGGGATCTCCCGCCTCCAGCTGCTTTTTCCATTTATCGCGGAATGCGGCAGACTCCCTGTTGTAACGCTCCGCCTTCTCTCCATTGTCATCCAGACCTCTTGATACAGATTCATAGTGGTAAAGCTCCGCAAAAGGCGTAAATACATTTAACAAACCTTTTTCCCGGAGTTTCAGGCAGAAATCAACATCGTTCAGTGAAACAGCAAATCCCTCGTCCAGTCCTCCCACTTCCTCATACAGACTTTTTTTCACCATGAGGCAGGCTCCCGTAACGGCTGTTACGTTTTGTGCATAGCAAAGTCTTCCCATGTATCCCAGATTCTGGCGATGCTGCTTGTAATGGGTATGTCCCGCTGTCCGGTGGGCTCCCAGACCGATAACAACGCCTGCATGCTGAATGGTTCTGTCACCATAATACAGCTTGGCTCCCACAGCCCCCACATCCTCTCTCTGGGCATACATCAAAAGTTCTTCCATCCAATTCACGGTTATGACCTCCGTGTCATTATTCAGAAGCAGGATATACTCACCCGAAGCATACTTTACTCCCAGATTATTCACCGCGGAATAATTAAATGTACCTTTAAAAATTACCAATTTTACCTTAAAACCTGCCAGACCCTCTGCTTCCGCCGTTATGACGCCCAAGTCACTATTTTCACCTTCACATACAGTCTTGTTTTCCTCCGCAGAAGCCAGACATTCCGCAAGCGCGGTATCATAATCAAACCCCAACAGTTCACTGTAATAGTCTCTGATTTCTTTCGTAGTACTGTTGTTTTCCACAATGACTATCTCATAATTATCGTAGGTGGATTTCTCCACGATGGATGTGATGCAGCGGCGCAAGTCATCTGCATGGTCCTTGTTTGCTATCACAATGGAAATCTTCGGTGTTCCGATAATCTGATAACGGATGCGGAAAATCGTTTCAAAGGCCCTTGTACTCTCAATTTTAAAATGGTCATACCCATGTTTACGCAGATGCTCCGCCACAGCCCCCTTGGCAGCTTCAATGGCGTAGGGCTTTGCCTCAATGCCGGAAGCCACGCTGCCGGAATGACATCTCCAGTAGTACATCAGCCTGGGCACATGCACAATCTTCTTTGCATTATCCGTGAGACGGAGTATCATATCATGGTCCTGACTGCCGTCATACTTGGTGCGGAACAACTCGTTCCCATCCAACAGAGTGCGCTTAAACACACTAAAATGACAAATGTAATTATTTGCGCGGAGATTATCCGGCGCAAAATCCGGCTTAAAGTGCATGGTCAGCATATGATTGATATCGCCGCTTTTGAAGGTAGTTTCATCGCAGTACAGATAGTCCGCTCCCTGTTCATTGATTGCTTTTACATACTCGAAGAGAACACTGGGATGCAGAATATCATCCTGATCCAGCAGCCCGATATACTCGCCGGTGGCCATGGCAAGGCAGGCATTGGTATTCCCTGCAATACCTCCGTTTTTCTCCAAGTGCTTATATACAATCCTTCCGTCCGATTCTTTTGCGTATTCCCTGCAGATGTCGCCGATATAGCTGTGCTCCGCGTCAGACCCGTCCGCCAGACAAAGCTCCCAGTTCCCGTAAGTCTGATTCATGACGGAATCCAGCATCTCGGTCTGAAATTCCCGTCGGTTGTTCCAAAGAGGTACAAGAATGCTGATTTTTACCATATTCGGAAAAACAGTATTTCTCTCTGCCGCTGCCTGTTCCTCACCGGGGAAACTTGCTGTTCCGAAATGCTTCATGGCTTCCCGTTCCCGCTTTTTATAGTCAAGCTTGTGGAGAACACCCCTGGGACCGCCACAGTTCTTCAGCCTGTCCCGCTGTCTGAACACCCAATGTATACAATTCCTTGCAGGCTTGCTGGCTTTCCATAGAGGGTTCTTCTTGATACGGTTCAGTTTCCATTCAAGCTCCTCATTTTTTGCCTCCAGGTCCGCAATTCTCCCTGCCAGTTCCGCACACTTCAAATGCTCCTGCTCATATGCTTCTCTGTAATCCGTCTGTTCCATGTTTATACCCATATCTTTCCCGCATGAGCCATATTCTCCCGGTATTCGGCCCGAATACGTTGCTGCTGCGACTTTCCATTTTTCGGTCAAAACTCCACTGTCCGGTTGCTCCAGTTTATCAGTTTCAGTCCTGTCACCCGATTTCGGGCTGCCACTCCGATTTGATAGCTTCCCGTCGGTATCTCTTCCCCTAACAGTTCCAGCCAAAAACCACTCAGCCCGACATTCGTCTGATCCGTCATATTCTCCTCCAAGTCCGGTCGGTACTGTCCCTGTAAAGCAACTCCGTATACTGTAACGGAAGGCTCTGTTCCGGAACGTTTCCCCAACGGCAATTGACAGTCCGTCTTGGAACAGGTCTTCGTCTCCGATATATTTCTCAGCAGAAATTTTCTTTCATAACATGCGTTATTATCTCCACTTACAACGCTCCATCCCACAATTTCGCCATCCCGCACATCCTCCACCCGCACCAGCAGACACTTGTCTTCCCTGTAGCCCGCCAACCCGCCAAGCGGTCTCATGCCTGTAACACTCTGAGGACGGTTTCCTGCCGTCAGAAATGCAGGACTGATTCGCACATCCAATCCGTCTCTGTTCAAGTAATCGGAATAGTAAGGGTCCCTTCCTTCCAATTCCGGGTGCCGCTCATATAGTTTCCTGCGCTCGCCAATCAGACGTTTCAGCTTTTCTGCCGATTCATCGTCCCCTCTGCTCAGCGATTCATAATGATACGCATAAATATCATTGACACAAACATTGTAATATCCGAGTTCATGCAGTCGGAAGCAAAAGTCTACATCATTAAAGGCTACCCTCAATTCCTCCGAAAAGCCTCCCGCTTCCGCAAACTTCTCCTTCTCCACCATCAGGCAGGCGGCCGTCACCGCCAGGAAATTGCGACAGCAGCGGTTTGTTCTTCCATAATAATCCCTGTCATCAGGCATGGATTGCAACTTATGCACAGGACCCATGGGCAGATTGGTAATGCCTGCATGCTGGATTCGTCCCGTGTCCGGATACAGCAGCTTTACTCCCACTGCTCCGGTATAAATTCTGGCCGCTCTTGCCGCCATCTCCGCGATACAACCGTCTTCCAGCACCACATCGTCATTTAAAAATAACAGTAGTTCTCCTTTTGACGCTTCCGCTCCCAGATTGCACATCCGGGAAAAATTGAACTCCATAGGTTCGTACAGATATCGGATTTGAAACTCTCTGCCGTCCATTCCCACAGAAGCCTCATCCCCCAGCATTACTTCAATCCGCGCCTTGTTCTCAGGCTCGCTGCCGTTATCCACAATAATCATTTCCAAGGGTATATCTGCCCCTGCCTTCTTTACACTCTCCACGCATTGCCGCAATATATCCGGTTGATCCTTAGAGGGAATTACCACCGACACAGCGGGCTTTTGTGCGTTTTCGCTGTCCACAAAATTTTGAAAAAAGCTGATGCAAAGTTCCCGCCTTCGCGCCCTCAGATAATCGGATTCCTCCAGAAACCTTACCTGTTCTTCCTTTCGCGCATGAAACAGAATCTGTGGGATGTGTCCTACAACAGAGCTGCTTCTCTCATATCCCGCGCTGACACAGTCGTGCAACCATTTCTCATAGGCGGTAAGATCTTTCACCCGGTAAACCCGCTCCGGGTTCTCCTCCCCGAAAAGCTGTTGCCAATGCCCGGGGTAAATAAGCTCATAAGACTCTCTCATAATCTGCCAGCGCTGTCGGCGCACAGCCACAAGGCTTCCAAAATAAAGGCAACTGTCCAGAAAATCCGGGGACCAATCCGGCTTAAACCACGGTGCCATGCATTCTCCGGCTGTGGTCAATACATCTTCATCCCCATACAGCACCATCACCTCGGGATTTTTCAGAAAAAAGCTCCGTATATTACGCTCTGCATAGGAGGCCGTTTCGCCGTCAGCGGCAAGAATCAACACAAATTCCCCATTCTCAGCATCGGCTTCGGACAACACCGACCTGTTTTCCGACACTTTCCCGCTGCTTTCTCCGTCGCGGCTCCACAATTTTCTTTCTTCAGCCCACAGTTTTTCCTGTTCTTCCAGCCATTCCCCGTAGGTCATCTTCCTGTCCGCCAGCAGCCTATCGTATGTCTTATTCTCTTTTTCCGTCAGTACCTGCTTTACCAGACTTTTTATGCCCACATCGGACTCCTTTTCTCTGTCTAAATAATCTTTTTTACCGCATTCGCCATCTCCTGTGCCATAGCAATCGGAAGCCGAACTACTTCCATGCGCACATACAATGTGTTCTCCGGCTGCCTTGTCAACTCACTGAGCGCAATATTGATATTAGGGTCAGTCGTGGGGAAAATCAAAGTAGACGGTCTGGCAATCCTTCCGTTCACCGCCAACACCTTCTTTTTGTCAATGGGCACCGTCTCCCCGTTGAAGGTCATTTCCTCAATCCTTACCACGCAACAGTCAAAAGCAGGGTCAATCCGCAAGTTCAACACATCACCGCTGACCGTAAGTTCCAGTTCAATCAGGTTTTCGCCCTGATATGCCTCCGGGACAAAGTAAGATTCCTCCTCTTTGAACCCACTGCCCCTGTCCTCATAAATCTGAACCTTGTTCACACTCTCGGAATCATGGTATTTTTCTACCCACTTCTGAGGAATCATCATACGATAACCGATTAAGTCACGCATCTGCGCCATGGACATATGCTTTCCCGTGACAAACCGCTGGAAATCTCTCTCCTGCTCTCTGAAATTTTCCGCATCTTCTTCCGTAATCTGCAGCTCTTCTAATATCAAATCAAGATTTAATTTATTCCTCTTTTCATCCTCCAGCAGATAGCAATAAATGGCACGGAAAGCCAGTTCCCTGGTATCAATGGGTTTACCGAAGGTCCACTCATAATCAATCAGTGTCCACTTGTCTTTATTCACAAGAATGTTTGCAAAAATCAAGTCAAAATCAGCTACCGGATATTCGCTGTTATATCCGATGCGCTCCACATACTCCTTAAAATACTTATGGAAGCCTTCCAAATCGCCCTTATCCAGACAACTGTCCATCAACTCCGAAAGGGAAGTACCCTGCACAAATTCAAATTGAGCGAAGAGGTCCCCGCCTTCTTCCACCAGCTTGCAACGGTTGATTTCCAGATTCCCGCCCTTATATTTTTTCTGAAGATTCTCATAGGCTACCGCCATGCCCCGTACATGCTCTGCTGCAGCATTTCCCAGAGGATACTTTCTGACACTGATTTCGCCGGCTGCATTTCTGGCAATTTCGGTCTTTATGGTAAACTCCGGCGCTCTGTCGTTGGAATACTTTACATATTTTACATCAAAGCCACCGCCGATAACCGCCACAAAGGAGTTTGCAAATATAGGAAACAGTCCGTCCTCCGCAATGCCGTCAAAGGCACTTTTCTCGTCAAACAAAAGCATTCTGTCTCTGTCAAAATTTCGGAGATTATTAGAAAGTTCTCCCTTTCCCGGCAGATATGCGTCACTATACAGCGTAGTCATAAACTTATAATCCGGATACGGATAATAAAAATTACTCTCCTTCACCCCACAGCTTTTAAATATCTTTTCCAGCCCTCTTCTGCTGAAAGTGCGCACTCCGCCACCGTCAGCGTAATTCTCGATGCCGGAAAACCAGGTGCCCAGGTGATCCTCCTTACACCCCGCAAAATACTTTAATCCATATTTATTTTCTATAGCTATGACAATCCTGCCACTTTTTGCCAGATGAGACATAAGGGTCTTCAAAAAGTCATGAAAAGGCGTCTCGCCTCCGATGTAGCTCTGTCCGTATTCAAAGACACCAATCAGGCAGATATAATCGAAATCCCGGGGCAAATCGGGCTCTATGTCTTTAAAATTCCCCACATGAATGGTTACATTTTCACACTCACTGTGACGGTAGGCATTAATCAGGCTGCGCTTCTTTGATAAATCCACACAGGTTACACTTCCCGCCTTTCTAGACAGTGCTCCGGTGATTGCTCCGCAGCCGCTTCCCACCTCCAGAACCCTATCGCTCTTTTTCATGGGAATCCAATCCACAATATTCTCTCTGAGTGGAGACAGATGATAGAGAATCGGCCAGCTCTTCCGTTCTTCAATCACTCCCCCGTATTCCACGGGAGAAAGATTTTTTACAATATCAAGAATTTCATCTTCCACTTTTCCATCGCAATAGAAATCCTCTCCCGGATATCTGCTGTAATCCAGTTTTACTTTGCCGATTTCTTCTACCATAAACTACCTCGCATCCGTAACAGTTACCGCTGATTCCATATCGTAATATCCCACCGTATCTTTATCCGAAACAACAGTGATATTCAAAGCGTCATAAAGCCTGTGATACACCTCAAAAGTGTCCCCGTTATAGCCCGTCACCCCCATGGAAATGAGATATTCGCCGCCCTGCAGATTCATCCTCTGTGTAAATGTGACATCCTTTATCTGCCCCGGCTCCCCGCTCTCCAGAAATGCCTTCTCTATCATGGAGTTGGTGCCTGTTATCTCTGTTCCTATGGCATTCTTTAAAGAAAAAGCAAAAATAGGCGCCGGAATATGTTCAGCAAACTTCACCCTCATGTGTAGTGTGAATTCGCCTCCTTTAATAACAGCTGTTGTTTTTATGCCACGGTCATCTGTAACATAGTACTCTGTAATTTTTGCTTGCTTTGTACCGTATTCCAGCGTTGAGGGATTTTTCCCCTGTGTATTGAAGTCTTTCTCCTGTGTTGTAGCTTCTGCGTCTCCGGCTTTTCCCTCTCTCCTGTACAATTCGGTTGCTTTACGCAACTCCGGATCCTGCAACAAGTCATTATTTTCCTGCTTATCCGACACCTCATACTGCCCCACTAAAACCCTCTTGTAGGCATCTATCATCTCCTTTGGAGAGCCTTCTCCCAAAAGTGTTCCCTTGTTCAACAGAAATACCCTGTCACAATATTTGCTGATACTGCTCAGGTCATGGCTGACAAAGACGATTGTCTTGCCCATCTTCTTAAATTCTTCAAACTTGTGATAGCACTTCGCCTGAAAAAATACGTCTCCTACGGAAAGCGCTTCATCCACAATGAGAATCTCAGGTTCAATGTTGATTGCCACCGCAAAAGCCAGTCGCACAAACATACCGCTGGAATATGTCTTAACCGGCTGATAGACATAATCTCCGATATCTGCAAACTCCAAAATGTCCGGAAGCTTTTCATCGATTTCCCTCTCAGAGAAACCCATCATGGTGCCGTTTAGATACACATTTTCAATGCCGTTGTACTCCTGATTGAATCCGGCGCCCAATTCCAGAAGCGCCGAGATACGCCCGTCCACCCTGACCTCACCGGAGGTAGGTGTCAGGACACCGGTAATAATCTTCAGAATCGTTGATTTGCCGGAGCCGTTTGTGCCGATAATGCCCACCGTTTCGCCCTTATAAATGTTCATGTTGACACCATTTAGGGCATAATGTAGCTTGTGTACCTGTTTTTTTCCAAAGCCGAAAGCTTCCTTCATGCGATCCCTGGGCTTATCATACAGTTTATATATCTTGACAACATCCCGGACCTCGATGGCCGGCACATCTACCTCTTGAATTTTTACCTGAATTTTTTTGTCTTCCATAATCAGCTCCGATTCCATTGCGATATAAGTCATTTACAGCACATCCGCAAAATGCACTTCTTACTCCGAATCCGGTGCAATACATGTGATTGAATTTTTGTGATACCATTCTGCCATCGCCCTGTTAGCTTCTCCTTCCGGAGAACTGCTCAAATCGGAAGATTGCAGAATCCACGGTCGATAGACATATGGTGTCACCACCACATCAGCCCCTCCGTTTACGATAGTTTCCAATCTGTTCAGGTACTCCTGATGGAAGTTGTATGCCTCGCCCGTATGCACATAATAATATGCAGCAAAGGAAGAATACTTTGCCGACTGATGCGGCTCCACAGCAAAAATGCACAGCATCAACGCTCCCATGATAGGATAAAACCACCACATAGCACCTCTGTCGAAGAATTTATCTCTGTCTCTCAGTTTCTTTTGAATCCATCCCAGCCAGTATACTTCATTAATAATAAGCAACAGTTGAAACGTAATCTTAACCGCATTCATAGTCCTTCCCAGACCGGCATGTCCCAAAGAATACAGACTGGGTGTAAACCCTGTAGCATACAAGCAAAACGACCATAAGAGCAATAGTCCCGGAAAACGGAATTGAAATGTCAGTTTTTTTTCCATCTGCCATATGATGGGTAACAAAAGAATCATAACAGCTACTGTAATCAGACCGGTATACTCCGGAATATGCCGAAACGCTTCCAGGAAAGAATGTCCAATTGCCTCTGCGGGGCCCATACCCATGTCACCCAATACATTCTTTCGTACGGCATTTCCCGGTGCCGATACATTCTTCCAAAATGCCGCTAAATAGACTGCCACAGATGGCAGCATCAGAAAAGTTCTCTTATTTTTCAATAAAATCCCCAATGCAACCAGTGATAACCCCACAAGTAATCCCTGAAGCGTTGTGACAAAATTCGCACCGCCGGCCAACACCGCTCCCAGCAAAGTCCAAAGCAATAGTAATACCCGGGATATTTTCCCGGTTCCCTTCAATAACTTTATCCATGCAGCTGTCAACAGCAAAAGGAAAGAATGCATCCCAACGTAATGGACTCCGGCATTATACCAAAAAAAACCACCGTTGGGTGTATATATAAATTCAAACACCATAGCTGCCACAATCGCCTGGACAGCCAGACAAAATGACCATTCCGCCCCCAGTACATCCCTCAGCAATATTTTAGTCAAACCAAATATTGCAATCAGAAGAATGCAAAGCAGAAACAGAGGACCCAAAAAATAGTATTGGTCTCCCCACACCGAGGGAACC
>JAEDMI010000046.1 GCA_016303085.1 Acetatifactor sp. | reverse complement strand
CGTCACCCACTTCGGCATGCTGGGCGGATTAAAGCAGTTGCCCGGTCTGGCAATCCAGAGACTGATGGAAAAAGGCTACGGATTTGGCGCCGAGGGAGACTGGAAGACAGCTGCCATGGTACGTCTGATGAAGATTATGACTCAGGGCAAGAAGGATGCAAAGGGAACCTCCTTTATGGAGGATTACACATACAATTTTGTGCCGGGCAAGGAGGGTATCCTGCAGGCTCACATGCTGGAGGTATGTCCTACGATTTCTGACGGTCCTGTCAGCATTAAAGTGCAGCCCCTTTCCATGGGCAACCGAGAGGACCCTGCACGTCTTGTATTCACCAGTAAGACCGGATCTGCCGTGGCAACCTCCCTTGTGGATATGGGCAACAGATTCCGCCTGCTGATCAATGCAGTGGACTGCAAGAAGTGCGAAAAACCTATGCCCAAGCTCCCGGTGGCGACTGCGTTCTGGACGCCGCAGCCTAATCTGGAGGTGGGAGCGGCTGCCTGGATTCTGGCCGGCGGAGCACATCATACGGCATTCTCCTATGATTTGAGCGTGCAGCAGATGGTAGACTGGGCGGATGCCATGGGAATCGAGAGTGTGGTTATCGATAAAAACACTACGATTCCTGCCCTGAAGAACGAGTTGAGATGGAATTCCGTGTATTATAGGTAATCATCACTTTTCTTAAAATTTAGGAGGTAACGAAAATGAGTGAAGCAATCAAAAATGCAGTCAGAGACGGAAGAACAGCCCTGGGTATCGAGTTCGGCTCCACCCGAATCAAGGCTGTCCTGGTGGATGAGAGCCACAACCCCATCGCCATGGGAACCCACGACTGGGAGAACCGTCTGGAGAACAATATTTGGACCTACAGTCTGGAGGATATTTGGAACGGGCTTCAGGGCTGCTACAGAAGTCTTGCGGAGGATGTAAAGGCAAAGTACGGTGAGACACTGACTACCATCGGCAGCATCGGATTTTCAGGCATGATGCACGGCTATATGGCATTCAATGCGGCAGACGAACTGCTGGTGCCCTTCCGCACCTGGAGAAACACCATGACGGAGGAAGCCTGTAAGGAGCTGACGCCGCTGTTTCGTTTCAATATTCCCCAGAGATGGAGCATTGCCCATCTCTATCAGGCGATATTGAGCGGAGAAGAACATGTGAAGGATATCACCTTTTTCACCACTCTGGCAGGTTACATCCACTGGAAGCTGTCCGGGGAGAAGGTACTGGGTATCGGCGAGGCCTCCGGTATGTTCCCCATAGATTCCGACATACGTGACTATGATAAAAAAATGCTTGCGCAGTTTGACGAGCTGATAGCACCCAAGGGCTTTCCATGGAAGCTGGAAGAGATTCTTCCCAGAGTACTGTGCGCCGGCGAGAAGGCAGGCGTGCTGACTGCCGGGGGAGCAAAGCTGCTTGATCCCACGGGAGCATTGCAGGCAGGTATTCCCATGTGTCCTCCCGAGGGAGATGCGGGTACGGGTATGGTGGCAACCAACAGTGTGAAGGTGCGCACCGGAAATATCTCTGCGGGAACTTCTATTTTCTCCATGGTAGTTACGGAGAAGGCTTTGGAGAATGTACATGAAGAAATTGATATGGTGACCACTCCCGACGGCAATCCCGTGGCTATGGTACACTGCAACAACTGCACCTCCGATCTGAATGCCTGGGTGAATCTCTTTGAGGAATTTGCGGGCAAGTTCGGTATGAAGATTGACAAAAACGACCTTTACGGCACGCTCTACAGGGAGGCATTGACGGCAGACCCCGACTGCGGCGGTCTTGTGGCATACAATTATTTCTCGGGAGAGCCGGTGACCGGACTGAACGAAGGACGACCTATGTTTGTCCGCACCCCCGATGCAAAGTTCAGCCTTGCAAACTTCATGAGAAGCCATCTTTACAGCGCTATGGCAACCCTGAAAATCGGCAACGATATTTTGCTAAAGGAGGAGCATGTAAAGGTTGACTCCCTGATGGGACACGGCGGACTGTTCAAGACTCCCGTGGTTGGCCAGCAGCTCATGGCAGCGGCTTTTGATTCTCCGGTCACCGTAATGGACACAGCAAGTGAGGGAGGAGCCTGGGGTATGGCTGTACTGGCAGCATTCATGCAGGAAAAGGCAGCCGATGAGACGCTTCCCGATTACCTGACAAACAGAATTTTTGCAGGTCAGACCGGAACGACAATTGCTCCGAAGGCAGAAGATGTGGCAGGCTTTGACGTTTTTGTGGAGAAATATAAGAGTACCCTTGTTGCGGAGAAGGCGGCGGTTGAAGGGTTGCGGTAATCACATTGGAAATGTCGGGATTGCCACCCGGTATTACAGTTAACGGTCAGGCAGAAATGTAAATGAAAATATGGAGAGAAAAAAATGTTAGAGGAATTAAAACAATTGGTATATGAAGCAAACATGGATTTGCCCCGCTACGGTCTTGTCACTTTTACCTGGGGCAATGTCAGCGCCATCGACCGGGAGAGCGGTCTGTTTGTCATCAAGCCCAGCGGTGTGGAATATGACAAACTAAAAGCGGAGGACATGGTAGTGGTGGATTTAAGCGGCAAAAAGGTGGAGGGACGGTACAATCCATCCTCTGATACTGCCACTCATGTAGAGTTGTACAAGGCTTTTCCTGAAATCGGAGGTGTCGTACATACCCATTCCTCCTATGCGACAAGCTGGGCCCAGGCCGGACGCAGCATTCCCTGCTACGGAACCACTCATGCCGATTATATTTACGGTGAGGTACCCTGTGTGAGATGTCTGTCAAAGGAAGAGATTGAGGAAGCATATGAGGAAAATACGGGACATCTGATTGTGAACGAGTTCCGGAGGTTGGGTAAGGACCCCGTGGCCGTGCCCGCTGTGCTCTGTAAAAACCATGGTCCTTTTGCCTGGGGCAAGGACGCAAAGGAAGCTGTACACAACGCAGTGGTGCTGGAGGAAGTTGCCAAGATGGCATACCGCGCGGAGACTATCAATCCCCGGATTCAGCCTGCACCGCAGGAGCTTCAGGACAAACATTACTATAGAAAACACGGGGCGAACGCTTACTATGGGCAGACCGGCATATAGACAGTGTGTCCGAGCACATTGGGCGTTTTTGCGAGAAAGGTATGGACGAACGGGCAGAACTGTGGTAGTATAGGGTCTGACAGAAAGTGTTGCCGCACAGGCGGCAGAATGGAGGAGACGATGAACAATTTAGAACTGCAAAAACGCGCGAATGATGTGCGAAAAGGCATTGTAACGGCAGTTCACAGTGCAAAGGCAGGACATCCCGGCGGATCACTTTCCGCGGCAGATATCTTTACCTATCTGTATTTTGAAGAAATGAATATCGACCCCAAGAATCCCGACAAGGAGGACAGGGACCGTTTTGTATTGTCCAAGGGACATACGGCTCCCGGACTTTATTCTGCTCTGGCAAACAGAGGCTTCTTCCCCGTTGAGGATTTGAAGACACTGAGACATCTGGGCTCTTATTTACAGGGACATCCCTGTATTCACATCCCCGGTGTAGATATGTCCTCCGGTTCTCTGGGACAGGGCATCTCCGCGGCTGTAGGCATGGCTCTGGGTGCAAAGATGGGCCAGAAGGACTTCCGCGTATATACTCTTCTGGGTGACGGCGAGATTGAGGAAGGTCAGGTTTGGGAGGCGGCTATGTTTGCGGGACACCGTAAGCTGGATAACCTCTGCGTGATTGTGGATAACAACAATCTGCAGATTGACGGACCTATTGATCAGGTTTGCTCTCCTTATCCCATCGATAAGAAGTTTGAAGCATTCAATTTCCATGTCATCAACGTGGATGCACATGACTTTGATGCTCTCCGTGCTGCTTTCAAGGAAGCAAGAGAAACCAAGGGCATGCCCACCTGTATCGTTGCACACAGCTTAAAGGGTAAGGGTGTATCCTTTATGGAGAACAGTATAGACTGGCACGGCAAGGCTCCCAACGATGAGGAGTATGCGGTGGCAATGGCTGACTTGGAGAAGATCGGCGCAGAATTAGAGAAAGCAGGTGAAGCATAATGGCAGAGAATACGATTAAAAAAATCGCAACCCGTGAAAGTTACGGTAACGCTCTGAAGGAGTTGGCAGAAGAGTTCCCTAATCTGGTAGTGCTGGATGCTGACCTGGCAGCAGCTACCAAGACAGGTATTTTTAAGAAGGCTTATCCTGACCGCCACATTGACTGTGGTATTGCAGAAAGCAATATGATGGGCGTGGCAGCAGGTTTATCTCTGACAGGAAAGATACCTTTTGTAAGCTCCTTTGCCATGTTTGCGGCGGGACGTGCCTTTGAGCAGGTGCGCAACTCCATCGGCTATCCCCATCTGAACGTAAAAATCGGCGCTACCCATGCAGGTATTACCGTAGGTGAGGACGGTGCTACCCATCAGTGTAACGAGGATATTGCCCTGATGAGAACCATTCCCGGCATGGTGGTTATGTGCCCCGCAGATGATGTGGAAGCAAAGGCGGCTGTCCGCGCAGCGCTGGAGTACGATGGCCCCGTATATATCAGATTTGGTCGTGCGGCAGTGCCCGTAATCAACGACAAGCCCGATTACAAGTTTGAGATTGGAAAGGGCAATGTTGTTCGTGAGGGTAAGGATGTCACTATTGTAGCCACAGGTATCTGCGTGGATTCCGCTCTGGGCGCAGCCGAGAAGCTGGCAGCGGACGGCATTGACGCTGAGGTTGTAAGCATTTGTACCATTAAGCCTCTGGATGAGGATATTATCATAAAGAGCGCAAAGAAGACCGGCAAGGTGGTTACCGTGGAGGAACATTCCGTTATCGGCGGCCTTGGCAGTGCAGTCTGTGACTGCCTGTCCGAGAAGCTTCCCACTCCCGTGAAGAAAATCGGTATGCAGGATATCTTCGGTGAGTCCGGTTCCGCAGCAGCGCTGGTTGCTAAGTATGGTCTGGATGCTGAGGGTGTTTATAAGTCCGTAAAAGAGTTCCTCTAAAAATAATCATATTGATTGAGAACGGTGCAGGCAGAAATGTCTGTGCCGTTTTTTGTATGATGACCGGGAGTTCGTTGAAAAATGGAGTATACGTGATTCGAACCCATGACCTTAACAATGTGAATGAAGATTAAGAATTTGTTAAACAACTATGATACATTTTGTGTTTATACTGGTTTTCAGACAGCAGAGCAGAAGATACGGCAGGTATCAGTTCTGCGTAAAATACGGTGGGGGTGGAATCAAAGTGCAGAGCGGGGTAATAAAGGGAAATCGGGAACCGGAGATAATGAATATAAAGCGTAATCCGTATCTTGTGGATTATGAGGAGCAGCGGAGACAGCGGGAGAGAAGGACAGGCACCCGTAATCCGCAGATATATCGGGTACGGGAAACGCAGAATCTCAGAGCGGAGACGGAGAGAAGAGGGGAACGACGGACAGAGAAAAGAGGGCAGGTTCAGGCTGCGGCGGCAAACAGAGACCGCAAGCGCCGGGAGGCAATTTTGCGCCGCAGGATGTATGTGCGCAGACAGCGGCTTGCAGTGTGCGTTTTTATACTTTCCATTGCGGCGGTCATCTGCTTTTCGCTTATCGGGAAGGGAAATGCTGCGGCAGAATACAACAACAGCGGCGAAGCGGTGGCGGTAACAAATTCCGACGGGCTGCAGTCGGGCACCATACAGGGACTTCCCGCTGTGGAGTTTGCGGCGCATCCTACATGGACGGAGGATTTTCTGACACCAAATGAATATTCCAGACCAGGGGAGGCGCTGCCGGAAGTAACCAACATTTTTGTGCATTATACGGCAAACCCGGGCACCAGCGCGGCACAGAACCGCAGCTATTTCGAGCAGCAGAAGGACATGCACGAGGCAAGTGTCAGTGCGCATTTTATCATCGGTTACGAGGGTGAAATCATTCAGTGTATACCTTTGGATGAGATTGCTTATGCGGTGCAGACCCGTAATTATGACTCTGTCTCCATTGAGTGCTGCTACAAAGACTGGGACGGTTCGTTTACGCAGGAAACCTATGATTCGCTGATTGCGCTTTTGGCATGGCTGACGGATATCTACGACCTGGAGACGGAAGATATTCTGCGGCACTATGACTGTGGCGGCAAGAAATGTCCACTCTACTATACGGATCACCCGGACGCATGGGAACGTTTGAAGGAGGATGTGGCGGAAGCTATGCAGTGAGCCGTCATTTTGGATTTCGTGTTGCGGTTACCTGATTTCTCTGGTAAAATGGGACTGATAATGAGGAGGCATATTATGAATATTTTATCTCCGTCGATTTTGTCGGCTGATTTTTGCAAGTTGGGTGAACAAATAAAGGAAGTGGAGCTTGCAGGAGCAGAGTATCTGCATATAGATGTGATGGACGGTATTTTTGTGCCGTCCATTTCCTATGGAATGCCTGTGATTCGTTCTATCCGTAAATGCTCTGATATTTTTTTTGATGTTCATCTGATGATTGACAGACCGGAGCGGTATGTGAAAGAGTTTGCCGAGAGCGGTGCAGATTTGATTAATTTTCATCTGGAGGCCACGTCAGACGTAAAGGGGACTATAGCAAAGATTCGCAGCCTTGGGAAAAAGGTGGGAATTACCATAAAACCCGGAACTCCCGCGAAGACTGTGGAGCCGTATCTGGAGCTGGTTGACATGGTGCTTGTCATGACCGTGGAACCGGGCTTCGGCGGACAGAAGCTGATTCCGGAATGTTTGGATAAGGTAAGAAAAATCCGAAAAGTAATTGCAGACCGTGGGCTGAACGTGGATATTGAGGTGGACGGCGGTATCAACGACGAAAATGTGGAGTCTGCTCTTGAAGCGGGCGCCAATGTCATTGTGGCAGGCTCCGCAGTATTTAAAAATGATATCGCGGAAAATGTAAGAATATTTTTAAGAAAATTTTAGAGAGAAAGAGTAAACGCAGCCGGACGAAGAACTACATTCTGCAACAGCCGAAAAGGTAAATAATATATGCCGAAAAGAGGCAGAGTGCGGAAGTACAGGTTTGAAAGGAGGCGGCCATGCAGCTGGGAGGAGTCGATAACCGTCACGGTTCGGACAGCCATCAGGTGACAAATTGTCTGCACGACCATACACATATAAAAAAGGAACCCGGAGGAGCCGCCATGTCTTCCGACATGAGCGCAAAGACGTTTCAGATGCAGCAACAGCAGCAGGATGCCGGATTTTCCCTGTCGGAATGGATGCAGAAGACACTGGAAAGCGGGAGAAGGTTTCTGAAGGGAATATGGGGAAATCAGATGATGTCCTCTGCCGCACAGACCGGAGATAAGCCAGGACAGGAACAGATAATGACTCAGCTGGGAGATGTAAGACTGACCGGGCAGGGAGAAAAGACGGCAGGAATGCGACAGCCGGAGATAAATCCATATTTTCAGACTGTGCAGAGCAGCAATTCGGCGGTGCCTGTCAATCCTTTTTTGCGTGTCCGCGCTAAGGTAAGAGGTGTGGCAGGGCAGTTGGCAGGAAAGCTGCCGGGACGCTTTTTACGTTTTCAGACTAAAAATTCCTTTCAGGCGAAGTCGGAGCAGAAGCCCGAGGAGGATTTGCGAAAGCGGAGCAAGTATAGAAAGGATGAGCTGGAGATAGACTGTATATTGACGGATGAGAGCTACCTGATGGATTCCTATGACAGAAAGGGTGAATACAGCCGCCTGACAACGAAAAAGTAGAGGAAAAGGGGGAGCTCCTCCATTGACATATCAGGGGAATCTGTGTTATCCTGTTTGACAAGTGAAAAACGCAGTGACGAAGAGAGTACGCTTAGCCGATGCTTTACAGAGAACATTCCGGCGGCATTCGGGGATGCCCCGCAGATACCGGCAGCCGCCGTTGAGAGGAATGAAGATAGGATAAGCGGAAGATGGCTTCCGAGCAGCGCACCGAGCCTGCATGTGGAATTGCGTGAAGAATTTGCGGACATTCGTGAAACTTCGCTGATGGGCAACATGGAAGGTAAGGCTGCGACAGGTTCCGCCTGTTATAGCGGATAGGGCTGACACAGAACTTATCGGTGTCCTGTCCCGAAGAGGTTCGGCTCATGAGGGCCGGATAAAGAGAAGTGGTACCACGGGCATAGGGCTCGTCTTCTTGCGTGAAATGCGCGGAAGGCGGGCTTTTTAGTTGGAAAAGGAGAGAAGAATATGCAGAACAAAGGACCTTATTATTTGACGACAGCCATCGCTTACACCTCCGGTAAGCCTCACATTGGCAATAACTACGAAATTGTGCTGGCGGACAGCATTGCACGGTTCAAGAGAAAGGAAGGCTATGATGTTTTCTTTCAGACCGGAACCGACGAACACGGACAGAAGATTGAACTGAAAGCTCAGGATGCGGGTGTGTCACCGAAGGAATTTGTGGACAATGTGGCGGGGATTATCCGCGGAATGTGTGACATGCTGAATATTTCCTATGACAAATTTATCCGTACCACCGATGAATATCATGAGAAACAGGTACAGAAAATTTTTAAGCGTCTTTATGACCAGGGAGATATCTATAAAGGGGCTTACGAGGGCATGTATTGTACGCCCTGTGAGTCCTTCTGGACAGAGAGCCAGCTGGTGGACGGAAAGTGTCCCGATTGCGGCAGAGAGGTAAAGCCTGCCAAGGAGGAGGCATACTTCTTCCGTATGAGTAAATATGCGGACAGATTGATTAAGCATATCAACGAGCATCCGGAATTTATTCAGCCCGTATCCCGGAAGAACGAGATGATGAACAATTTTCTCCTGCCCGGGCTTCAGGATTTGTGTGTATCCAGAACCTCTTTTAAGTGGGGGATTCCGGTGGATTTTGACGACAAGCATGTGGTGTATGTGTGGCTGGATGCCCTGACCAACTATATCACCGGTATCGGCTATGACGCCGACGGAAACAGCTCGGAGCAGTACAAGAAGTTTTGGCCAGCAGACCTTCATCTCATCGGCAAGGATATCATTCGTTTCCATACTATCTACTGGCCCATTTTCCTGATGGCGCTGGGCGAGCCTCTGCCCAAGCAGGTATTCGGCCATCCCTGGCTTTTGATGAGCGGAGGTAAGATGAGCAAGTCCAAAGGCAATGTCATCTACGTGGATGATCTGATTGACTTCTTCGGCGTGGATGCCGTGCGTTATTATATGCTTCATGAAATGCCTTACGACAACGACGGCAATGCCACTTGGGAGTTGATTGCCGAGCGTACCAATTCTGATTTGGCAAATACGCTGGGCAATCTGGTAAACCGTACGGTCTCCATGAGCAACAAGTATTTTGACGGTGTTGTGACTGACAAGGGTGCAGCAGATGCTGCGGTGGATGAGGATTTGAAAGCGGTTGTTACCGGAGCTTATGCCAAGGTTGCGGAAAAGATGGAAACGCTCCGCGTGGCAGACGCATTGACGGAAATTTTTGGTGTATTCAAGCGATGCAATAAATACATTGATGAGACGGAACCATGGGTTCTGGCGAAGGATGAAGCGAAGGCAGACCGTCTTTCCACCGTGCTTTACAATCTGGTGGAGAGCATTGTGATCGGGGCATCCCTGCTTCAGCCCTATATGCCGGAGACAGCGGAAAAAATCGCAAAACAGCTGAATACAAGTCTGCGAGACTTTGACAAGCTGGAGAAGTTCGGACTTTACCCTAACGGGAATAAGGTGACAGACCAGCCGGAAATCCTGTTTGCGCGACTGGATATGAAGGAAGTGGCAAAGAAGGAAGAGGAGCTGGAAGCTTCTATGCTTGCAGCGGCTGAGGAGGAAGCAGCCGAGGAAGAAAATGACAGCAATGTCATAGATATTGAGGCAAAGTCGGAGATTTCCTATGATGACTTCGCGAAGCTTCAGTTTCAAGTGGGAGAAATCATTGCCTGTGAAGCGGTACCCAAGTCCAAGAAGCTTTTGTGCAGTCAGGTGAAAATCGGAAGTCAGGTAAAGCAGATTGTATCCGGTATCAAGGCTTATTATTCCCCTGAGGAAATGGTAGGTAAGAAGGTGATGGTGCTTGTGAACTTAAAGCCCGCAACTCTGGCAGGCGTTCTTTCCGAGGGAATGCTTCTGTGTGCGGAGGATGCGGAGGGTAATCTGGCGCTGATGAAGCCCGAGAAGGAAATGCCTGCCGGAGCGGAAATCTGTTGATTTGGAAGAGGTAACGGAAAAGTTTATTAAATTTGTGCGAAAGTACTTAATTTTTATGTCCAAATGAGTTATACTCGCTTTAAAAGGTCGCAAAATACCCTTTTATGAATAATTGAACAAATGCCCGAAAGCTAAGAGGTGGATTATGGTAAAGGAAGAGTTTTATTACGACTCAAGAGACGGTAAGAGCAGACTTCACGCTGTCAGGTATACGCCGGACAGGGAAGAGGACATTCGCTGTGTGCTGCAGATTGTACACGGCATGGCGGAGTACATCGAGAGATATGAGGAGTTTGCCGAATTCCTCACGGAGAGAGGCTTTGTTGTCACCGGTGAGGACCATATGGGACACGGAAAATCCGTGGGTAAAACAGGAAAATACGGTTATTTCTGCGAGCAGGATCCGGCTACGGTACTGGTGCGGGATATGCACAGACTGAAGAAAGCGACTCAGGCGTTATATCCCAATGTGCCCTATGTCATCATGGGGCACAGTATGGGCTCCTTTATTACGAGAAACTATATGTTCCGTTACGGAACAGGTGTGACCGCAGCGATTATCATGGGTACCGGCATGCAGTCACCTATGGTGTTGGCTGCTTCCAAGGTCATAGCAGGAATTCAAAAGGCCTTCTGCGGTTCGGAGCATGTGAGCAAATTACTTGACAAGCTGGCATTTGGCAGCTATAACAAGAGAATTCAAAACTCCGGAACTCCCATGGACTGGTTGAGCCGTGATGATGAGCGCGTAGAAAAATACATAGCTGATCCCATGTGCGGCTTCACGTTTACAGTGAATGGTTTTGCCACTTTATTTGAACTGATATCCAGACTTCATAATCCGGCGAATCTGGAGCGTATTCCCAAGAAGCTTCCGGTGTTGATGGTCTCAGGTGACGCCGACCCGGTGGGAGACTATGGCCGCGGAGTCCGCAAAGCCTATGACAGTCTCCGGAGTGCGGGTCTTGAAAACGTGCAGTTGAGACTTTATGAGGGAGGCAGACATGAACTGCTGAACGAGACGAACCGGGATGAAGTAATGAATGACATTTTAGGCTGGCTGGAAGAAACAGTTCTGCGTAAAGGCGGGACAGAGGAAAATGAACAGACGGGGCGGCAGTAAGTAATGGAAACGGGAAACAGACAGCTGCCCTATGAAATCAGGTGGGCACGGGAAGATGAATGGGCACCTGCCATGAAGATGATATGGCGTACCTTCCTTAAGTTTGAAGGGCAGGACTACAGCCGTGAGGGAATCAAAAACTTCTTTGATTTTATAACGGATGACGATTTGTACGTTGCGTTTCTCAAGGGAGAGTACCTGATGATGGTAGCACTTGACGGAAATGAGGTAATCGGAGCCGGATCCATTCGGAACAGGAACCATTTGTCACTTTTGTTCGTGGATGAAAATTATCACCGCAGAGGAGTGGGGAGGGCTATTCTCACTGCCCTGTGCGATTACCTGAAGGGAGAAGCCGGAGAGCGATATATGTCGTTGAAGGCAGCGCCCTATGCCATAAACTTTTACAGGCGGCTGGGCTTTCACACCGTAAAACCGGAGGAGGAATATTCCGGAATTCGGGTGACGGCTATGGAGAAAGTGTTTTAGGAGGAAAAACATGAAATTTTTAAATTTGGACAGTCCTTTAATGCAGGGGCTGGGAAAGATGGCTGATTTGATGTGGCTGAATGTACTGACGCTGCTCTGTTGTCTGCCCATTGTGACAATCGGCGCATCCTTGACGGCCATGAACTATATGGCGCTGAAGATAGCAAGAAATGAAGAGTGTTATATTACCAGAGGTTTTTTTAAGTCATTTAAGGAAAACTTTAAGCAGGCTACACTTATTTGGCTGATTTTTCTGTTTGTAATCCTGATTCTGGTCGGAGATTTTATCATTATGAGAAATTCCGGTATAGAATTCGGTGACTGGTTTCAGGGCGTTATCATAGCAATTTCAATTCTGGTGCTCTTTGCGCTGATGTATGTTTTCCCGGTGCTGGCGAAGTTTGAAAATACGGTGTTCAGAACAATTAAGAATGCATTTCTGATGAGCCTAATGCAGTTACCGAAGACAGTATTGATGATTATTATGTATGCGATTCCGGTTGTGGTTTTCTTCTTTGTGATACAACTGATGCCGCTGGCACTGCTCTTCGGTCTGTCGCTTCCGGCATGGGTCTCGGCAAAACTGTACAATAAGTTTTTCAAAAAGCTGGAGGATCAGATATTGGCCGAAAGTACTTCCGAGGGTGGAGAAAGTGAACCGGAGGAGGACGAGAGAATCTTTAAGGATGAACTTGACCCTGCCTTGGCGGATAAGCAGATAAATCAGTAAACGGTTGTGAAATTTGTCTAAGATTAAGAATGGATTTTATGCAATGTGACAGGCCGTGGGAAAAAAAGGCAGGATTATAAGCAAATCATACAATCCGCTCAAAAATCTTTGTGAAATAGTGGTATGGCGTTAAAATCGGATTTTCGTTATACTATTTTCAGGTTGGGCGGTGTGTCCGCTCAACAAGTGACAAGAAGTTTGTAAAGATGAAAGGAGTTATGTTATGGCAAGTTTATCTTTGAAAAATGTTTGCAAGGTATATCCCAACGGCTTTGAGGCAGTTAAGGATTTCAACCTTGAAATCGCAGATCAGGAGTTCATCATCTTCGTAGGACCTTCAGGATGTGGTAAGTCTACTACCCTTCGTATGATTGCAGGTCTGGAAGATATCACCTCCGGTGAGTTGAAGATTGGTGACAGAGTAGTGAACGATG
>JAEDMI010000348.1 GCA_016303085.1 Acetatifactor sp. | reverse complement strand
GTGCATCACCTGCCCATCCGTGGCGTTCATCTCTTTGCGGGCAATCCATGGGGTTATCCATAAAATTACTTTTCTGGCTCCAAATAGTGTTTTCATAATATCGATTCACCAGTTCATCCGAGCAGGTAAAGCTTCCCGTCTGCTCCAAATCGGAGGACAACACGATTCCTTTCACGGCCGTCAATGGCAATTCCTCATCAAGCCCGGATATCTGAAGATATCTGAAACCATGAAAAACAAATTCAGGCTCAAAAACCTCACCCTCCTCGTCACCTCTAAGCACATAATAATCTGTAGCCTCTGCCGTCAACAGATTCTCCGTCCAGACAGTTCTCGGTGTATCATCCGCATTGATCATATTGATCCTGTTTATTTCTTCGCCATATCTGAGTGTGATAACCTGTCCCTTTTTCCCCTTAACTTCAATCCTGCAGGTTCCTGCAAAATTCTGTCCGAAATCATACACATACACATTTTTCTTGGGGCTGAAGGAATCAATCGGCTTAAGTTCCTCCACACAGGTAATTGGTTCATTTGCCTTACCTACAAGAGGAATCGTCTGATATTCTTCCCTCACCGCATTTACTGTGGCCGGCATCCAGTCGTCTGCTATAAATCCTGCCGTATCAAAGCCTTCCTGCTCATAATTGGCATCATAATATTCCCCCTGATACAGATCATTTTCCCGCACGGGTCCATTTGTATAACAAAGGAATTCCTCGTCTGTCACAATTGTCTGCGTGCTTCCGTTTTGATAGACAATTTCCATTTTCCCCAGTAGAGCATTGGTATCTCCCCACGGATTCCAAATTTCCGGATAACCTACCCCTCTGTCATACCAGCCATGGAGCAATGTAATTCCCCATGCATTTGTTTCGCCTTTCTTTAATAAATTAGTCACATCATAAGTAACATAAGAGAGCTCGCTGTTGTATGCCAGCTTGCCGGGTGCCAGGTAGTCCTCCGAAACCGCTTCCCCATTTACGGACAAAGAAAAGCTTCCGAGCGCAGTCATGTAGATTCTGGCGCTTTTCACCTGCTGGGATTTCACCTCAAATTCCTTCCGAAATAGAGGAGCCGGGTCTTCAACTCCCGGAGTAAGCATCAAACCGCTCCCCACCATTAGTCTGCCCTTCTTTACAGCCACATAATAGGGTGAAAAAATGTTCTCCTCATTTTCAAAGTTTTCCTCATAAAGAACGGTTCCATCTGAAGCCTGTACAAAAATATCATCTATCCACGCATAAGAAGTTCCCCGGCTCTTGTAGAATCCGATGCTCCCCACCGGAGTGCTCTTTATCTGAAAATCCTGAAGTATCGTGCCATTCATGCAGACCGAAAGCTTTTCATGATCCACGTTCAGAATCACATCAAATGTTTTCCCATCCTCCGGTAGACAATGTGTAATCTCCTGCTGTATCTCCCCGACAAAGCTGTTTTCATCCATAGTCTTTAGCTTCACATAGGGTTGGTCGCCGGAATTGGTGATCTGAAAAAGATACATTTCACCGTAACGCCCTTCTTTCGCCCCAAACAAAAATCCCGCAGAAGTATTCTCCACTTCCATGGTATAAGAAATTGTATATTTCAGCTCATCGTCATCATAATCTGGTTTCGCTTCACTTTTGGGCGCAGAAATCCATTTGGCTCCCGACATCCCGTTTCCCATCAATCCTGTTTCAAACCATGCATATTCTTCCGAAGTCTGACTGTTACCCTGCTCATCCCAGACTTCTACTTCCCAACAATATCTTTGCATCGGCAAAAGTGTCTCACCCTCATACGGAATCCCTACTGAGATACTTCCTTCCACCCTGCCGCTGTCCCAAATATATTTCCCGCGGTCCAAATCACTTTTATCCTCTGCAACCAGAATGCGATACGCTTCCTGGCTACATCCTCTCCTCTCACTTGCGAGCTGCCAGCTAAAGATAGGTTCACTTTCATCAAGTCCCATGGGATTGGTTAAGTGGCATACCGTCAAATTCCGGATCTCTGTCCCCGGTATGCTTCGCCTGGCAAGATATCCTCCCCAAATGACCCCCAAAACTACAGATACCCCTATCATTCCAATACATATATAAAGCGCTATTTTATCCTTTTTACTCACGACATTTCTCCTGCTTCCTTAATCTGCCTCTTTTATCATAACATAAATAGGCCTAAGGTGGACACTTTTTTCAATCTGTGTTACAATCTTAACGTGTGTATATGATTTTTATGGGCATACTATATAGATAAACTGGAGGGATAACATGAAAAAAGCACTG
>JAEDMI010000347.1 GCA_016303085.1 Acetatifactor sp. | reverse complement strand
GAGATTCAGGACGGCATCATGATGAAATATCATCCAAAGGAAGCTGCGGAAGCGGAAGCAGCAGAAAAAGAAGCTTCCGGAGGCGGTCAGGCACAGCATCAGGCAGAGACCAACGAACCACCGCAGAGTGAGCCGCCCAAGGAGAAAAAGCCCAAGGAGCGCAAATCCAAGGGCAGCAATCTAAAACCCGAGCGCCATGACCGGACGGCGCAGGAAGCTCTGGCGGAGGTGACTGCGGATGGGCAGACTTAATTTCTTATACCGCATGGATCTGCCGCACCGTGCGCTATCCGTTTATATTTATCTTTCTGACAGAGCCAATAAGAATGGGGAATGCTGGCCTGCAATCCCTACCATCGCCAAAGAACTGAAGCTGTCCCAATCCACGGTGCGCCGCGCCCTGCGGGATCTCCGTAAGGCAGGACTTCTGGAAACGCAGCAGCGCTACCGAACAAAAGGCGGCAAAAGCAGTTTGCTCTACAAGCTGCGCGGCGAATAAAAAACACACCTGCCGCCAAGGGGTTACTATACCCTCTTGGTGGCAGGTGGTACCTGTCATGATGGTAGGTGAAGCGAACTACCTACCTGAAGAAAGATACAGCAGAAAGAATAAGGTAGTGTTACAGCTATCACACCACGGACACTTCTGCATAGTAGTTACCTCCCTTAATTGATATATTGCCTGAGCCAGTCTGGCATATTGGGATCATCGACAGACCAGGACTCTACGGCTTCTTCATCTTCGTTCCATTCGCTTTCGTGCCCATCGAACAGCTTCTGCCTATGACACTTGTATTTTACGACAGTTCCCCCCTCAAGTCTGTACTCATTCCAGTAGTAATTCTGCTTGCCATAGCCTTTCCATTCTTGGGTTGTGTAGATTGTCATATTGATTCCTCCTATATTGTTTTAGTTCTCGACCATTTACGTATTC
Source organism: Acetatifactor sp. (assembly GCA_016303085.1). Taxonomy (GTDB): domain Bacteria; phylum Bacillota; class Clostridia; order Lachnospirales; family Lachnospiraceae; genus Acetatifactor. The sequence goes on along the minus strand of JAEDMI010000347.1, from coordinate 1,346 downwards.
AGTAGAGCGCGTGCCAACCCCAGAAAAGCCACCGGGATTAGCAGAAAGAAGCCGCCTGCAATGATAAAGCATACAATCAACGCTGGAAGAGCCATTACAAAGAGAATAATTGCAATTATCTTTGTCAAGCTCCATGCAACCTTAAACATTAAGCCGAATACCTTTATGAACAGCCAAACAAATATGGCTGTGCAGAGTATTTCAATCAAAACTCCATTCTCCCATCATATATGTACTAAAAGCTGAACTTGCTGACATCGCCGTTTACGGCTTTGAAGTCAGGATCTTCGGGTGATTCGAACAGGGTTTCACCAGATTCGGTATCCGTCAATCTACAGGCTCTTCCATAATTGCCGATTTTTGCAACGGAGAATGCTGCAGCTCGGCTGTCGGTATCCGTCTTGGTGTACCAATCACCGGACTTAAATGCCTTGAACTCTACCTTGTACTTGCTCATATTGTACCTCCTTGAGTAGTGTGGGAGTGTTGGTGGCACTCTCATGTGCTGAATTGTTTATTACGAACCATAGGGGAATTAACTGGTTACAGGAATACAATCTCATAATCCTCAAATCCAGAAAGGAAATTACGAATGATCGTCTCCATATTCGCCTTGGCATCCTCATAGATGCCATCTGCTTCCACAAGAGCCAGTCCCTCATCTTCAATTTCAGAAATGAGTCCCTGATATTGCTCAAAGTCGATAGGATTGAGAATGTTGTTTTCTTCCCGACATTTGACTGAATCCCAGATTACATAGTTGTCAAGGACTTTGGGAGCTGGCAGCGAGATGTAAATCTTCTGACTGTCGTTATCCACCTTAATCGTAATTTCGTCTACATCATAACCCACCTTCACAATGCCCTTGCATTCAAGATTGATTGTATTGGTTGTGCCAGGAACTGCGATGTTATCGAGGAAATACCGAGTATACTCAGCAGATTTGGTAGTGGTGTATTCACCGGAGTAGGTAGAAAACTGGCTGACATCAATAAGCACTACCTCAACTTCTTCCACAGTGACGATTCGCTTTTCAACCTCTGCCGGGAGTTTTAGATCGAACTCCTCCTCAGTGGGATTGATGGGTTCCACTACCTCGGCATCTTCATCAGGAAAACTACCTACAAAATAGCCGGCGCCAAATACAATTGCCAGTGTAAGTAAAACAGCGATTGTGCTACTGATGGCTTTCCATACCTTTGCCATAAGGTCACCCCCTTAAATCCATGCGGTGACAAGCACCAGTAGATAGAACAGGACAACGACTCCGAAAATGCCACCGAAAATGCCACCGAAAATGCCGAGTACAGTATTCATTGCTTTCTTCATATTGATCTCCTCTTTCT
>JAEDMI010000045.1 GCA_016303085.1 Acetatifactor sp. | reverse complement strand
AGGTGACAAGTTAAGCGACAGCGATAAGTCTGCAGTTCAGGCTGATTTGGAAGCTGTTAAGGCTATTCTTGAGAGAACCAAGGATCAGGAGATGAGCGACAGTGATGTGGATGAACTGAAGGCAGCCAAGGAAAAGCTGACGAACAGTGCGCAGGCTCTGTTTACCAAGATGTACGAGAACATGCAGCAGGCACAGGGCGGTGCAACAGGTGCAGGCCCCGATATGAGCGGCTTTAACGGCGCTGCAGGCTCCGATGCAAACGGAGCATCCTCCGCTCCTGAGGATGATATAATTGACGGAGACTTCCGCGAAGTATAAGGGAATGACTCTTGCACACTCAATATGAGTATGATAGAGTAGTATAGATAAAGTTAGGGAGCACAGGGTAGGGTTTTACCATGCCCTGTGCTACCGCGTATGAGGTGTATAATACTATGGCAGAGCAGAAGCGTGACTACTATGAAGTCCTCGGCGTTGAGAAAAATGCAGATGATGCTGCAATAAAGAAGGCGTATCGTGTGCTGGCAAAGAAGTATCACCCGGACATGAATCCGGGTGATGCCGAGGCCGAAAAGAAGTTCAAGGAAGCTTCCGAGGCATATGCGGTATTGAGCGATCCCGAAAAGAGACGTCAGTATGACCAGTTTGGTCATGCTGCATTTGACGGGGGCGCGGGCGGAGCCGGTGGCTTCGACTTCAGCGGTGCCGATTTTGGCGATATTTTTGGTGATATTTTCGGTGACTTTTTTGGCGGCGGGAGAAGCCGCAGCCAGAGCAACGGTCCCATGAAGGGAGCGAATCTACGTACAAGTGTCCGTATTACTTTTGAGGAAGCGGTATTCGGTTGCAAGAAGGAAATTGAGCTGAATGTAAAGGAGACCTGTAAAACCTGTAACGGTTCCGGCGCAAAGCCCGGTACCAGCCCTGAAACCTGCTCCAAGTGTGGCGGTAAAGGTCAGGTTGTATTTACGCAACAGTCTTTCTTTGGCACTGTGCGCAACGTACAGACCTGTCCCGAGTGTCAGGGAAGCGGTAAGGTGATAAAGGAGAAATGTACCGACTGTCACGGCACGGGGTATATTCCTATGAAGAAGCGTTACTCCGTGGATATTCCTGCGGGTATTGACAACGGTCAGTCCACCCGTATGCCCGGATTGGGCGAGCCCGGTGTCAACGGCGGTCCCAGAGGCGATGTGCTGATTGAGGTAATTGTAGGACGTCACCCCATCTTCCAGAGACAGGATTTCGATATTTATTCCACGGTTCCGGTATCCTTTGCGGTTGCTGCGTTGGGCGGTGAAATCCTGATTGATACGGTGGATGGAAAGGTTATTTATGACGTGAAGCCCGGTACACAGACAGACACAAGAGTCCGTCTGCGCGGTAAGGGTGTTCCTTCCTGGAGAAACAAAGATGTTCGCGGAGATCATTATGTAACGTTGGTGGTACAGGTTCCCGATAAGCTAAGCCACGAGGCAAAAGAACTTTTGCGTCAGTTTGACGAGTTGACGGGAGATACGCTGAATGCGGCGTCCAAGTCATCTGCAGGACAGGAGCAGAGCGGGGATAACAAGGACAACAACGGAAAAGATGGTAAGAAAAAGAAATTCTGGAAATAAGAGTAAATTATTGGGCAGGCTGGAGATGTCAGCTTGCCTTTTTTGTGCGCCCGGCTTTTAAATAGCAGAGATTTGATTTATAATGTCAGTGACAAGGAGCAACAAAATGGAATTTTTATATCTGCTTTGTAATCTTTATATCATTGGACTGACTGTGGCGCTGCCTCTTTATACCGGCGGAACTTATTGGCAGATTGGGGACAGCAAATATATGCTTTTCAGAAATCTGTCTCTGTTGTGTCTGAACCTTTGGCTTGCGGTATCACTGGCAGAAGGGATTCGGAGAAAGTGTAGGCACGGTTATCTTGAGGGAGCTGTGTCAGAAAATCGGATAGGGATATCTTCAGGCCGGTGCGGGTTCAGCCGGCGCAGGTTCAGCGCAACGGATGTATTTATGCTTCTCTATGGGGCTGTGGTGCTGCTCTCTGCCTTTTTCAGCAAATATGGAAGTACAGCCCTGACAGGCTACAGGGAGTGGTATATGGGAGCGGTTTCCCAGCTGATTTTTGTGGGCATTTATTTCTTTGTGTCAAGAAGCTATGACGGAAGAAGGTATTCTTTGGCTCTTGGGATATCTGCCTTCTTTGTGGTGGTGATACTTGGAGTTTTGCATCGCCTGGGTCTGGACCCTACGGGGCTGATGAAGGAGTTTAGCGCGGATGACTGGGAGTACAGCCATATGCTGTCCACCATCGGCAACATCAACTGGTTTTGCGGATACTGCAGTGTAGCGCTGGCATTGCCTGTGGCGGGATATCTGAAAGCAAAAGACAGGTGGAAGCAGGCAGCATTGTATATAGTCAGTGGGCTTGGTCTGTTTTTGCTATTTGTGCAGGGCAGCGACACAGGTATACTGATGTGCGTTATGTGTCTGGGTGTGTGTTTGGCTTGGGGAATGAAAAACGGAGATGTGTTCGGAAGGACACTTCTGCTGGCAGCAGGTTTTTGCTATCTGATTCCGGGGTATGGCATTTTGGGAAAACTGGCAGGGGAAAAGGTGATGGCAGCATTTCCGGCGGACAGCATCGGCTGGGATGTGATAAACCTGAAAGTGTGGTGGCTCGTGGGGGCCTTGTGTGTGTTGACCCGGTATATACTTTACAGGTTTTCAAAAGAGGGCAGAGAGATGATTCAAAGCCATGTGCGCAGGGGGATTTTGCTTGGATTTCTTTTGGCGGTTGCCATGGGAGCAGTCATTTATCTGGTGAGACAGCCCATGGACGAAGTCTGGGGCAGCGGACGGGGAACCTTGTGGAGAGTGGCGTGGCAGGGATTTTTGCAGAATGGTTGGTTACAAAAACTGATAGGAGTGGGACCGGACTGCTTTGCTGAGTATATTTATTCGGTGTTTAGCGGAGATGAACTTCTGATTCTCGAGGGGAGATGGAGCAATGCCGTGTATGCCAATGCCCACAACGAATGGTTGAATCATCTGGTAAATCTGGGTATAATGGGGACAGGCTGCTATTTGGGGATTTTTGCTTCCGGAGTATGGCGATACCGCAGGTGCAAAGCGGGAATATTGGCACTATGTATGTACGGAACGGCGTCTCTGACATGTTTTCAGCAGTGTATGAGTACACCATTACTCTTTATGGTGTTGGGAATATGTGAGGCATCCCTCGGTATGCAGGAACAGAATCTTTTGCGGCATGGTGCGGCAGAGCAGTCGGAAGAATGTGAATTTGTGTCTGCGCAGGGTGACACAGCACCTGAAAACTTGCAGACATCGGAAAGGCAGGGTTATTAATATGAAGTGGGTGAAGTTTAGAATTAAGACAATTACGGAAGCTGAGGATATTATCATCAGCACGCTTTACGATATCGGGCTGGAAGGGGCGCAGATTGAAGATAAGGTACCTCTGACTGCGCTGGAGAAGGAGCAGATGTTTGTAGATATCCTGCCCGAAGGTCCGGCGGATGACGGTATCGCCTTCCTGAATTTCTTTGTGGAGAAGAAGGAGGACGGACTGCTGGAGGTTCAGGGAGAGTCAGTAGATGTTGACACGATTTTGGAGAACGTGAAGAACGAACTGGAGGATTTGAGGCTGTTCTGCGATATCGGCGAGGGTACGGTCACCGTGGATGAGACTGAGGATATCGACTGGATTAACAACTGGAAGCAGTATTTTCATCAATTCTATATTGATGATATTCTGGTGATTCCCTCCTGGGAGGACATTAAGCCCGGTGATGAGGAAAAGATGGTGCTGCATATTGATCCCGGCACTGCTTTCGGAACCGGAATGCATGAGACAACCCAGCTCTGTATCCGTCAGTTGAAGAAATACATTACGCCTGAGACAGAGCTTCTGGATGTAGGAACAGGGAGCGGTATTCTTGCCATTCTCTCTCTGATGTTCGGAGCAAAGCATGCGGTGGGCACAGATTTGGATGTCTGCGCTGTGGAGGCAGTGGCACAGAACTGTGAGGCAAACGGTATTGCTCCGGAGCAGTTTGACATGATGATAGGAAATATCATTACGGACAAGGCGGTGCAGGACAAGGTGGGCTACGGCTGTTATGATATTGTGGTGGCAAATATTTTAGCTGACGTACTGGTACCTCTGACACCTGTCATCGTGAATCAGATGAAGCCCGGCGGAATCTATATTACCTCCGGAATCATCAATGACAAGGAGCAGACCGTGGTGGATGCTGTGAAAGCGGCAGGCCTGAATGTGTTGGAAGTAACCTACCAGGGTGAGTGGGTCAGCGTCACCGCACAGAAGGAGTAAATTTCATGTATCAGTTTTTTGTGGAGCCGAATCAAATCAATATAAACGACAAAAGTGTCATAATTGTCGGCGGGGATGTAAATCATATCAAAAATGTTCTGCGGATGAAGGTCGGTGAGGAACTGAATGTCAGCAACGGACAGGACGGTAGGGAATACCGCTGTGGTATTGCAGCATTGGAGGAGAACCGAATTGTATGTGAGTTGCGTTTTGTCAAGGAGGATAATGTGGAGCTGCCGGCGAAGGTATATCTGTTCCAGGGTCTGCCCAAGGCAGATAAGATGGAATGGATTATCCAGAAAGCGGTGGAACTGGGAGCCTATGAAATTATTCCTGTAGCAACGAGAAGATGTGTGGTAAAGCTGGATGACAAAAAAGCATCTTCCAAGATTGCGCGCTGGCAGGGAATTGCGGAAGCTGCAGCAAAACAGAGCAAGCGGGCAATTGTACCGAAAGTTTCCGGTGTAATGACCTTTTCACAGGCGGTAGAAATGGCTGCTGACATGGATGTCAGAATTATTCCTTATGAGTTAGCAGAGGGCATGGAGAGAACTCGTGAGATAATAGACAAAATGGAATCCGGGCAGGATATTGCCGTGTTTATCGGCCCGGAGGGAGGCTTTGAGGAAAGCGAGATACAGCTGGCAATGGGGAATGGAATTGAGCCTGTCACCCTGGGGAAGCGGATTCTCCGAACAGAGACGGCAGGCATGACCATATTGTCCTGGATTATGTATCGGCTGGAACAGATGTAGGATAAGATATGCCGATAATGTCAGTGCCGTTGACTTTTGCATATAATATCAATAAGAAACTCAGAGGAGAACGAAACATGGAAGTGTATTTAGACAATTCCGCAACCACACGGGTATTTCCCGAGGTGGCGGAGTTGATGACAAAGATTATGTGTGAAGACTACGGAAATCCTTCCAGCCTTCATATGAAAGGGGTTCAGGCGGAGAATTATCTGCGCTATGCGAAGGAAACCCTTGCAAAAATCCTGAAGGTAAACGAAAAAGATATCTTTTTTACCTCAGGCGGGACAGAGTCGGACAATATGGCGCTCATAGGATGCGCCCTTGCAAATAACAGACGCGGAAAGCACATTATTACCACGCAGATTGAGCACCCTGCTGTTTTAAAGACATGTGCTTATCTGGAGTCAATGGGATATCGGGTAACTTATCTGCCCGTGAATTCCTGCGGACAAATCGCTTTGTCGGATTTGCAGAGGGCCATGGCTCCGGATACCATTCTGGTATCTGTTATGCATACCAATAATGAAATCGGTGCATTACAACCCATTGTAGAGGCGGGAGCGCTGATAAAACGCATGAACCCGTATGCGCTGTTTCATGTGGATGCGGTACAGGGGTTCGGTAAGGCAAAGATTTACCCGAAAAAGATGGGCATTGATCTTCTGTCAGCCAGTGGACACAAGATTCATGGGCCTAAGGGTGTCGGACTTCTGTATATCGGGGAAAAGGTGAAGATTCAACCGCTTATCCATGGCGGCGGACAGCAGATGAACCTCCGTTCCGGTACGGACAATGTGCCCGGTGCCGCGGGAATGGCAAAGGCAGCTGAACTGCTTTATGCACATTACGATGAAGATATGGAGCGGCTTTACCGCTGCAAAAAATATTTTATGGACGGCGTGAGAAAAATCGACGGTGTCCGCATTAACGGGCTGCTGCCGGGAAAACCTGACGGAGAGGGAACAGCACCTCACATTGTCAGTGTGTCCGTCCCCGGTGTGCGCAGTGAGGTACTGCTTCACGCGCTGGAAGAAAGCGGTATTTATGTGTCCGCGGGAAGCGCATGCTCCGCCCACAAGCCGCAGCCCTCGGCTACCCTGAAGGCAATCGGCGTGGATAAGTCAATGCTGGAATCTACTATACGTTTCAGCTTTTCCGTATATACTACCGAGGAAGAATTAGACTATACATTGCGGGAAATGTATGATAAAATTCCTATGCTGAAGAGATATGCACGCAGGTAACAAGCAGTGCACATATGTTGTGTAAGTGCACGGGATGCTTGCATACAAGTGCAAATTACACAACATATGTATAGGGCGCCGCCCGTGACCGAGAAGGAGCGAAGCGGATTCGAGGTGCACTGCGAGACGTAATGAAGCGGAGGCGCCGCCCGTGACCGAGAAGGAGCGAAGCGGATTCGAGGTGCACTGCGAGACGTAATGAAGCGGAGGCGCCGCCCGTGACCGATTAATACGTGACAGAAAGGAAGACTAATGTTTACAGCTTTTTTGATAAAGTATGCCGAAATAGGCATCAAAGGAAGAAACCGTTATCTGTTCGAGGATGCTCTGATTCATCAGATGAAATTTGCACTGAAAAAATGTGAGGGCAAGTTCCTGATTACGAAGACTCAGGGTCGTATCTTTGTGGAAGCGGAAGGCGACTTCGACTACGATGAGGCGGTGGAACATCTGCAGCATGTATTTGGAATTTCAGGCATCTGTCCTATGATTTATGCGGAAGACGAAGGCTTTGAAAAGCTCTGCGAAACTGTTGTAAAGTATGTGGATGATGTATACCCCGATAAAAATAAGACCTTTAAGGTGAATTGCCGGCGTGCCCGTAAAAACTATCCCAAGGACTCCATGGAGGTCAATGCCGATTTGGGTGAAGCAATTCTGAACGCTTATCCTGAGATGAGCGTAGATGTGCATGAACCTGAAATTTTGCTGAATGTGGAAATCCGGGAAAAAATTTATATTTACTCAGAAATTATTCCGGGCCCGGGAGGTATGCCGGTGGGGACGGGCGGCAAAGCCATGCTGCTCTTGTCCGGCGGCATTGATTCTCCGGTAGCGGGTTATATGATAGCAAAGCGTGGCGTAAAGATTGACGCAGTCTATTTTCATGCACCTCCTTATACAAGTGAGAGGGCAAAACAGAAGGTTGTGGACCTGGCAAGACTGGTTTCAAAGTACACCGGGCCTATTTACCTTCACGTCATCAACTTTACGGATATTCAGCTCTATATTCACGAGAAGTGTCCGCACGAGGAACTGACGATTATCATGCGCCGTTACATGATGCGCATTGCGGAGCATATTGCGAAGGAGACGGGCTGCCTGGGTCTGATTACGGGAGAGAGCATCGGGCAGGTGGCGTCACAGACCATGAGTTCCCTGATTGCCACAAACGAGGTGTGCGAACTTCCGGTCTACCGTCCGCTGATTGGTTTTGACAAAGAAGAAATCGTGGCAGTTTCAAAGAGAATTGATACTTTTGAGACTTCCATTCTTCCCTTTGAAGACTGTTGTACCATTTTTGTGGCAAAGCATCCCGTGACAAAGCCTAATGTGAATATTATTCGTCGCCATGAGCACAATTTGGATGAAAAGATAGATGAACTGGTGAAAACCGCATTAGAGACAGATGAATTGATTATCGTCGAGTAAGGCAAAAAGAAAGCTCCAAAGTGATTGCGCCCTCTGGAGCTTTTCTCTTTTCTTTGATTAAGTTATCTGTTATGTATACACAGATTATACGATGTAAGGCTTCAGAACAGCCAATACCTCGTCTGCACCGTCCTCTGCGTGAATGTTCAAGTCGATGGGTTTGGAAAGATCCAGACTGAAGATACCCATGATGGACTTGGCATCAATAACATATCTTCCGGATACCAAATCGAAATCGTAATCAAACTTGGTGATATCATTTACAAAGGACTTTACTTTGTCGATGGAATTTAAAGAAATCTGTACTGTTTTCATTTTTGTTACCTCCTTAATGAGTGTCATACCTTCTGACTACATATTAAGGGTAAAGCGTATAAAAGTCAAGGTTAAATCATTACAAAAAAAGTGAGGAATCATATGAAAAATGTAGCATTACACAATCTGGGCTGCAAGGTAAATTCCTATGAAATAGAAGTTATGCAACAAAAATTACAGGAAAAAGGATATTGTATTGTACCATTTGACAGCAGAGCGGATATCTATATTGTGAATACCTGTACTGTCACAAACATCGCCGACAGGAAGAGCCGTCAGATGTTGCACAGGGCAAAACAACTGAATCCGGAGGCTGTGGTGGTTGCTGTGGGCTGCTATGTGCAGACCGGGCAGAAAACCATTGAGAAGGATGCGAGCATTGACCTTGCCATAGGCAACAACCGTAAAAAGGATATCGTGGAAATTCTGGAGGAATTTCTGGCAAAAAGAGAGGCGGCAAGCTCAAAGCATGACGAAGCGGTTATGGGGGATTTGCGGTATACCGGCGACAAGACTCTGAACGATACCACTGTCATAGATATCAATGATACCTATGAGTACGAGGAAATGACACTGAAGCAGACTGCAGAGCATACCCGCGCTTATATTAAAATTCAGGACGGCTGTAACCAGTTCTGTACTTATTGTGCCATTCCTCTTGCCAGAGGGCGTGTGAGAAGCCGCCGGGCTGAAGATGTTTTGAAGGAGATTCAGGGCATGGTGGAGGCCGGTTATAAGGAGATTGTTCTGACCGGTATTCATATCAGTTCCTACGGCATCGATTTTGATGAGGAAGAATGGAAACAGGGAAAGAGTGTGGAGGTACATCGAACCGGAGAGAGACGGGATTACTCCGGAAGAAGTAAAATCATCGATTTGGTGGAGATGATCCATGATATTCCGGGACTGGAAAGGATTCGTCTGGGCTCTCTGGAACCCAGGATTGTGACGGCGGAGGCTGCGGACAGGTTGGCTGCGCTGCCGAAGGTCTGTCCTCATTTTCACCTGTCGCTGCAGAGCGGGTGTGATGCAACCTTACAAAGAATGAATAGACATTATACTGCCGGGGAATACTATAGCGGTGTGGAACAGCTAAGGAGAGCTTTTGATCATCCTGCCATAACCACGGATGTCATCGTGGGCTTTCCCGGGGAGACTGAGGAAGAATTTGCTCAGACAAAGAACTTTCTGGAGAAGGTCCGCTTTTATGAAATGCATATTTTTAAGTATTCCAGACGTGAGGGTACCGCAGCTGCCGGAATGCCGAATCAGGTGCCGGAGCAGGTGAAGACCTCCAGAAGCAATGAACTGTTCGCCATGGAAAAGAGGCAGTCTGCGCAGTTCCGCAAGCTATACATAGGTCGGGAAGCCGAGGTGCTCCTGGAAGAATCCGTGGAAATTGACGGTGAACTCTGGAGAGTGGGGCATACAAAGGATTATGTGAAGGTTGCGGTGAAGGCGGAGGAGGCACCGCCCGCAAATACGATTGTCAAGGTTCGCGTGAGCGGCTTTCTGACCGAAGAAATTCTCGTGTAGCTTGAATTTTGTATGCAAATGAGTTATAGTAAAAAATAGTAGTTATAAATTTGGTACAGTTCGGAATGCACCGAGAAAATGAGGATGAGTATGCAGGACTTAGGAAATACACAATACTTCAAGGTTGAGGCAGAACCTGAGACCGGAGCGAATCTGGTGCTGGCTACCGTGTATGAAGCATTGACGGAAAAGGGGTATAATCCGGTCAATCAGATTGTGGGATATATTATGAGTGGAGATCCCACCTATATCACCAGCCACAAGAATGCCAGAAGCCTGATTATGAAGGTGGAGCGGGATGAACTTGTGGAAGAACTGCTGACGGAATATATTCGTACAAAGAATTGGCAATAGGAGGAGACCCATGCGTATAATGGGGCTTGATTTCGGCTCAAAGACGGTTGGAGTGGCAGTCAGTGACAGCTTGTTTGTGACAGCTCAAGGCGTGGAAATCATAAGGCGCAAAGAAGAAAATAAATTGCGACAGACTCTTGCGCGCATTGAAGAATTGATTACCGAGTATGAAGTGGGAGAAATTGTTTTGGGGCTTCCCAAGAACATGAATGCCACAGAGGGTGCGAGAGTGGATCTTACCATGGAATTTAAGGAGAAGCTGGAGCGCAGGACGGGATTGCCCGTGTATATGTGGGATGAGAGGCTGACTACCGTAGCGGCGGACAGAGCTATGATGGAAGCCGGAGTCCGTAGGGAAAACAGAAAAGATTATGTGGATATGATTGCTGCATCCCTGATTTTGCAGGGATATCTCGACAGACGCAGTATGGATAACGGTTCAGACATGCAAAAATAAGCCGGCAATGTACATTCCGCCGACGGATAAATGGGTGAACCGTTACCGGTACAGAGGGAGAAAATATGGCAAAGTTGGAAAAAATTACCTTTAATCCGGACGGAGAGGAACCGGTAGAGTTTTATGTTCTGGAGCAGACCAGAATAGGTGGGGTAAATTATATTCTTGTCACCGATTTTGAGGAGGGTGACGGGGAGGCACTGATTTTAAAAGATATTTCAAAGGATGGGGAGGAGGAGAGCGTCTTCACCATTGTCTCCGACGATGAGGAGCTTTCCGCGGTTGCCGGTGTATTTGAGAATATGCTGGATGATGTGAAGTTTGTGTAGGGTTACGATATGGCAGTAGACAGAGAGGAATTTAAAAAGTTGTTGAGGGAGAAGGGATTGAAAGTCACCAACCAGCGTCTGATGGTATTGGAGGCTATTGCATCCTGCCCTGAAGAACATCTCACTGCCGAAGAAATTTTTGCGCTTGTAAAAGTAGACTGTCCGGAGATAGGACTGGCTACTGTTTATAGAACAATACAGTTGTTGAATGAGCTGCATCTGATTGACCGAATCAACTTTGATGATGGTTTTGTGCGTTACGAGATGGGTAGTGCTCCTAACCGGGAACAAAAGCACCATCATCACCATTTGATTTGTATGAAATGCGGTAAGGTAATCTCCTTTCAGGATGACCTGCTGGAGGAACTGGAAGAGAAGATTACCGCCACCACCGGATTTTCTGTTGTGAATCACGAGGTTAAGCTCTACGGCTATTGTGTAGAATGTGGAGGAAATGTGATTGAAGAAAAAAGAGAATAACAGCGGTTCCAAGCTGAAAATTATCCCTCTGGGAGGCTTGGAACAAATTGGTATGAACATTACTGCCTTCGAGTATGAGGACAGTATTATTGTGGTGGACTGCGGTCTGTCCTTCCCGGCAGACGATATGCTGGGAATTGATTTGGTCATTCCCGATGTGACTTATCTGAAGGATAACCTGGACAGGGTAAAGGGCTTTATGATTACCCACGGACATGAGGATCATATCGGAGCTCTGCCCTATGTACTTCGTGATGTCAATGTGCCGATTTATGCCACCCGGCTTACCATGGGCATCATTGAGAACAAGCTTCGTGAGCACAATCTCATGAAGGGCACAAAGCGCAAGGTGGTGAAGTTCGGACAGTCCATCAATCTGGGGCAGTTCCGTGTGGAATTTATCAGGACAAACCACAGTATTGTGGATGCGGCAGCCCTTGCAATATATTCTCCGGCGGGAGTGGTGGTACACACCGGAGACTTTAAGGTGGATTATACACCGGTGTTCGGCGATGCCATTGACCTTCAGCGTTTTGCCGAGCTGGGAAAGAAGGGCGTGCTGGCTCTGATGTGCGATTCCACCAATGCGGAGCGCCCGGGCTTTACACCTTCCGAGAGAACGGTGGGCAAGACCTTTGACAACCTTTTTGAGGAGCACAGGAATACCAGAATTTTCGTGGCAACCTTTGCGTCCAACGTGGACCGTGTGCAACAGATTATCAACACAGCATACAAGTTCGGGAAAAAAGTATGCGTGGAAGGCCGCAGCATGGTCAGCATTATTGAGACAGCCAGAAATCTGGAGTGCATCAATATACCTGAAAATACGTTGATTGAGATAGACCAGATGAAGAATTATCCCGACGACCAGCAGGTTATTATCACCACAGGCAGTCAGGGAGAGAGCATGGCGGCATTGAGCCGTATGGCAAACGGCATGCACCGCAAGATTACCATAGGCGCGGGAGATACGGTTATCTTTTCTTCCAACCCCATTCCCGGAAACGAGAAATCCGTCACCAAGGTTATCAACGAGCTGCTGCGCAAGGGCGCGGATGTGATTTTCCAGGATGCCCATGTTTCGGGACATGCCTGTCAGGAAGAAATCAAGCTGATTTATACGTTGGTGCAGCCGAAATACGCTATTCCCGTTCACGGCGAGTACAAGCACCTGAAGGCTCAGGCGAAGATTGCTCAGAGCCTTGGGATAGACAAGGAAAATATATTCATTCTCTCCTCCGGTGATGTCATTGAGCTGGGTGAGGACAGTGCAAAGGTTACGGGCAAGGTGCCTACCGGTGCGATTCTGGTAGACGGTCTGGGCGTCGGCGATGTTGGCAACGTAGTGCTGCGCGACAGACAACATCTGGCTGAAGACGGAATTATGATAGTGGTTATGAGTCTTGACAGATACAACGGACAACTTGTGGCAGGCCCGGACATTGTGTCGCGGGGATTTGTCTATGTGAAAGAATCCGACGAACTGATTGAGGAAGCCCGCCACACTGTGGACGAGGCAATTCAGAAGTGCCTTGACAGGGGCATTACCGACTGGGGCAAGCTGAAGAATACCACAAAGGATGCCCTCAGCGATTATGTTTGGAAAAAAACCAAGCGCCGTCCCATGATACTGCCGATAATCATGGAGGTTTAATGAGCCATGCTGCCCAAATGAAGCGCATGGGGCGAGCTTGCTCGGCACCATGTCGATTCATTGTATGGGCAATACGGCGAAGCCGCACTCACGAGATGGAGCGCGAAGCGCGTAATCGAGGGAGGCATGGCGGGTCAGGGCGCGAAGCCGCACTCACGAGATG
>JAEDMI010000346.1 GCA_016303085.1 Acetatifactor sp. | reverse complement strand
CAGCTTTCCTTCCCCTAAAAGTTCCTGCATGGTTTTGTGCAGACCGCTTTGCATGCGCCACATGTCGTAAGGGTCCAGTATCACGGAGTTTCCCATACCGGTACAGCATTTGTGGCAGCCTGCGCAGCCGTGGCAGTCTGCCTTCACCATATCATTATATCCGTACAGACGTCCGTCGGAAATTTCCGACAGGCTGACATTTCTTTTCATCGCTTTCCTCCGCAAACTCTCCCTGCTCCATGGTGTCGGAACTTTAACTATCCCCTTTGATACTTACTTTCCCGCCTTGCGCTCCATGATTTCCTTCAGGCTCTCTGTGTAGGGCGCTCTTGCCACGCCGTACTCCGTGATAATGCCGGCTATCAGTTCATGGTTTGTCACATCAAAGGCAGGATTGTAAACCTTTACTCCCTCCGGTGCCATGCGCTCCCTGTACCACATCTCCGTCACCTCGGTCTCAGGGCGCTGCTCAATCTTGATCTGCTCGCCCGTTGGAGTCTCCATGTCAATGGTAGAGGTAGGCGCACAGATATAGACGGGAACACCATAGTACTTTGCCACCGCCGCCACGACGGAGGTGCCGATTTTGTTGGCGGTGTCACCGTTTGCGGCCACCCTGTCGCACCCCACAAACACTGCATTCACCAGCCCCTTGGACATGACGCTGGCAGACATGTTGTCACAAATCAGGGTTACATCCACCCCTGCAGAGGAAAGTTCAAAGGCAGTCAGCCTTGCCCCCTGCAAAAGAGGTCTCGTCTCATCCGCGAACACATGGAAATGATAGCCCCTTTCCTGCCCCAGATAGATGGGAGCGGTTGCTGTTCCGTATTTGATGGTTGCAAGTTGTCCTGCATTACAGTGTGTCAGGATACCATCCCCCGGTTTCACCAAATCCAGACCATATTCCCCTATTTTACGACAAACTTCTATATCCTCATCCCGGATACGCAGTGCCTCCTGATGCAGGATTTCTTTCACTTCCTCCACAGACCGTTTTTCATCCCTGCCGGCTTTCAAAGCCACGCGCTCCATTCTTCTCAGCGCCCAGGAGAGATTCACTGCGGTTGGACGCGCAGAGTCCAGGTAATCCTTATATCTGCAAAACTCTGTATAAAAATCCCCGAAATCCTCCGTATCAATCTCAAGGCTCAGCACATAAATGCCCATGGCTGCCGCTACGCCGATTGCCGGTGCTCCCCGCACCTTCAGAAGATAAATGGCATCCCATATCTCCTGTGCCGTTTTCAGTTCAATCAGCTTTGTCTGCCCGGGAAGCAGCGTCTGGTCAATAATAACAACCGCTTTTTTCCCCTCATCCAAAGCTACCGTATCGTAATCCATAATGTTCTTTGTTTCGCTCATTGGTTCACCGTCCCGTTCTTTTTCTCATAGATAAATATAGCATAGAAAAAGGACAGACTCAATGTGAATCTGTCCCATTTCCACTTTTCTTTTTTAACTGACACAGCCCCTCAACAAACCGAAATATCTCTTTTCCCACGCTCTTGCAGGAGAACACACGGCTATTGTCACAAGCCGCATTTTTTCATATAGGTACCATAATATTGCTTTGTGCTGTTGATTCCGACTGGGATTCCCACCAAAAGCAGCCCTACGGCTCCCGTAAGTGCCAGAGGAATACAGCATATCAGAACAATCCAACAAATCAACATCCGAACCCCTTTTCCGCCGCCGAGATGCATCAGATACCAAGGTCCCCAGGCCAGGAAGGCTTTTACGTTAAACTTTCCCAACGATGCCATGACTTTAATACGCATTGCGGAATATTTTGACGTATCTGTTGATTATCTGCTGGAAATGACAGACAGGAGAAAAGAGGATGCCCGGAAGTCCCCGGGCTACTCACAGAATCTGACACAGCTTATTCAACTGTACAATGCCGCCACCGAACATGAAAAGGGTCGCATCCTACAGTTTGCCATGGATTTGAGCGATAAAGATTTGCATAAAAAATAGCCCGGGAACCCTCAACCACACAAATTATTTCCTGTTAAGTTAAGCTGAGTTTGGGGGTAATTCCCGCATCAAATTACCCCAAGAATCGAAAGATGCTGTATTCTTGGGGTAAATCTCGCATCTAATTACACCAAGAATCGAAGAATGCTGTATTTTTAGTGTAAATCTCGCATCTAATTACCCCAAGAATCGAAGTAAGCTGTATTTTTGGGGTAAATACCGCATCTAATTACCCCAAAAATTGAAGAATGCTGTATTCTTGGGGGTAATTCCGGCATCAAATTACACCAAGAATCGAAGTAAGCTGTATTTTTGGGGTAAATACCGCATCTAATTACCCCA